>JBLMWY010000044.1:0-9820 GCA_050257475.1 Bdellovibrio bacteriovorus | reverse complement strand
GAATGGGATGCCCAGGACTTGCTTGGCGATGCACTCACGGAACACCTCGACGACGCGCGTCCCGGGGTCAGGCCCGATCGCGAGGGCTCAGCGTCGCTCCGGGTGGGACGGGCGATAGAGTGCCACGGCGTTGTCCCGGAGCACCAGATCCAGGGCTTGGGCGTCGCCAAGGGCCTCCGCGATCAGCGCCAGGTCTCCCGGCTGGATGGGGCGGGGGGCGCGGGTTCCAGGCAGATCGCTCCCAAACAGCAGGGCCCCTGGGTTCTCCCGGTGGATCGCGCGCAAGACGGGCCCCGGATCGAAGTCCAGGCGCCCGAAACCGCTCGCCTTGACCCGCACCCCTCGCGCCACTAGCGCCAGCAGATGGGGCAGCCCAGCGCGGCTCAGCCCCAGATGGTCGATCACCACACTGGGCAGCCGCGAGAGCAGCGGGGTCAGGGTAGGAAGGTCCGCGCCGTCAACGTATAGCTCCAGGTGCCAGCCCGCCAGATCGAAGGCTCGGCGCGCCAGCCGATCGAGGCTCTCCAGCCGCAGGTCGGGCCCGCGGCGCAGATTGAATCGCAGGGCCCTGACCCCGAACCCGTGGAGCCGGCGTATCTCGGTATCAGGAACGTCAACCGGCAACTGGGTGACCCCAACGAAACCCGCCCCGAGGGCCTGCAAGGCCTCGACCAGATAGGTCTGGTCGAAGCCTTGGAAAGAGCCGGAGACCAGGGCCCCACCCACCAGTTGCTTGGCGTCCAGCCCCAGTCTAACCAGGGCACGCTGGTAATCGGCGACGGTGAAGGTATCCGGAAGGTAGCCCTGGTTGGCGACCAGTGGGAATCGGGGATCGATGATGTGCAGGTGGCCGTCGAAGATGGGTCGTGGCAGAGGCATGGAGGCGGTGGAGAATGGGCTTATGCCGAGACCTATCCCTATCGAAATTTCATCGTCTGTTCATTAATATTGAACCGCGTCGTCAATATTCTTCCCTAACATCCTTCAAGATATGCTTAAACCCCCGGAGCCGATCATGCTTGCCGATCGCCACCACGGTGCCAGACACCCCCTGGGCCTGCCGGTCCAGGTGCTCTACGGGAGGCGCCGCGTCTGCGGCGCCCGGGTGCGCAGCCTGTCCATCCAAGGGATGGCGCTGACCCTGCGGAACCTTACCCTGCCTCCGGGCACTCTGGTGGAGCTGGAGCTGGGGGGGCTGGGTCGGGCCTGGCTGGTGGAGGCCGTGGTCGTGCACAGCGCTGGGAGCGAGGCCGGCCTCCTGTTCCGCAAGCCTCAGCCGGAGCTTTACCAGGGCCTGCTGCAGGCCGGATGGGCGGGTGCCGATGAGGCCGCAATGGGCGTCGTCAATCAGCCGGGGGCCCGCGTCGAGCGCCCCCAACTCGCCCGCCACTGAGAGCACCTTCCGCGATCCCTCCCCTGTCTCGCTTCCATCCCAGCCCCCGGGGCTTCTCGGCGCCGCTGGTTCGGAACGTCGTTAGCCGTAGACGACCTTGGGTAGCCAAGTGGCCAGGGTGGGCCAGAGCGCCAGCAGCGCCAGCATCCCGAGCTGGATCAGAATGAAGGGCGCCACGCCCCGGTAGATCTGAAGCGTTGTCAGGCTGGGCGGTGCCACCCCCCTAAGATAGAAGAGCGAGAAGCCGAAGGGCGGGGTCAGGAAGGAGGTCTGGAGGTTGATCGCCATCATGACACCCAGCCACACCGGGTCGAGTCCCATGGCGAGCAGCACGGGACCCACGATTGGGACCACCACGAAGGTGATCTCGATGAAGTCCAGGATGAAGCCCAGCAGAAACATCACCAGCATCACCAGGGCCACGGCTCCGACGGTCCCCCCCGGTAGGCCGGTGAGGAACTCGCTTACCACCTCGTCCCCTTCGAACCCGCGGAACACCAGCGAGAAGATGGCCGCACCGACGAAGATCAAGAACACCATGCTGGTGACCTGGGCGGTCTGGCGCACGACCTCGCGCAGGGTGGCAAGGTTCAGTCGGCGATGGATCGCGGCCAGCAACAAGGCCCCGATGGCCCCCACGGAGGCGGCCTCGGTCGGTGTGGCGAGGCCCCCGAGGATCGAGCCCAGCACAGCGACGATAAGGACGAGCGGTGGCAGAAGCACCATGACGACCCGCAGGGCCAGGGTGGCGCCACCGATCGCCCGCTCCTCCACCGGGATCGCTGGCATCGCACCGGGCTTCAACAGGGCCATGACCGCCAGGTAGAGCACGTACAGTCCCACCAGCATCAGGCCCGGGATCAGGGCGCCCACGAACAGGTCCCCTACCGACACGGTCTCGGGCGAGAAGACCCCCAGCTCGAGTTGGGCCTGCTGGTAGGCCGAAGAGAGCACGTCACCCAGGAGCACCAGCACGATGGAGGGGGGGATGATCTGCCCCAGGGTCCCGGAGGCGCAAATGGTGCCCGCGGCGATGCTGGGGTCGTAGCCGCGGCGGAGCATGGTGGGCAGGGTGAGCAGGCCCATGGTCACCACCGTGGCCCCGACGATCCCGGTGCTGGCCGCGAGCAGCATGCCGACCAGGGTCACGGAGATCCCTAGCCCTCCGCGCAAGGGGCCGAACAGCAGGGCCATGGTGTCGAGGAGCGTCTCCGCGACCCGGGAGCGTTCCAGCATGACCCCCATGAAGACGAACAACGGCACGGCGATCAGGGTATCGTTGGTCATGACCCCATAGAGCCGATTCGGCAGGGCCTCCAGGAAGGCCGGATCGAACAGGCCAAAGGCCTCGCCGATGAAGGCGAAGGCGAGCGCCGTCCCCCCCAGGGACAAGGCCACCGGATAGCCCGCCAGCAGGACGGCGCCGACCCCTAGGAACATGAGCAGAGGCATCAGCTCATGCATGGCGATCGCCGTCCCCGCTCGGCTCCAAGGCCTCCTCTACCCCCCGCAAATAGAGTCCAATACGCAGTGCCCAGGAGAGCCCTTGCACCAAGAGCAGGGCGGGCATGATTAGGATCAGGGATTTGAGCAGGTAGACGCCGGCGAGCCCGCCGGCCTCCCGGGAGCCTTCCCGGAGGTGCCAGGACTGCGCCACATAATCCCACCCCAGCCAGAGGATCAGCAGGCAGACGGGGACCAGGAGCAGGAGGGTACCCAACAGGTCCACCCAGGCCCGACCCCGCCGCGACAGCCGCTGGTAGAGGATGTCCACCCGCACATGGCCGTCGCGCCCCAGGGTGTAGGCGATGGCGAGCATGAACAGGCTCGCGTGCATGTAGGTGACAGACTCCTGCAGGGCGATGGAGCCTTGATCGAAGGCGTAGCGCAGCACCACCACCAGAAAGGTCACCAGCACCATCAGCAAGGACAGCCAGGCGGTGGCCTGGCCGAGCCGGCAGATCGACCGGTCGAGGGCCACGGCGATGCGCAGCAGCGCGGAGTGCCGGGGGGGCTGGGGCTCAGCGGTCATGGGCATGCCGGGTGCGGTTGATCGATTGCCCACCGGGGCGATGGCTCGCCTCAGGGCCCGGGGCGGTTGGCGGTGCTGCGAACCTCCAGGAGCGACCTAGTTCCAGCGAAACAGGACCCACTGGGGGACCGCGTTGTCCCTGGGGGCGGATTCACGCACGTCCATGGTGCCGTCCCCGTCCGTATCCAGCAGGTAGTAAGGTGGACCTACCTGGGGCTGAATCCTCACCATGTAGAGCAGGCCGTTGACGCGGTACTCCGTGATGAGCTGCTGGCCCTCTTCGCGGATAGTGATGTCGGGCTCCACGGCCTCACCGGTGACCGGCGATGGGACGGCCTCGGGCGCCTCCAGGGAGGTGCCGGCGCCCGCGGATGGGGGCCGCGCGATCGGGGGCTCTTCGGCCCAAGCGGCAGGGCCCAACCAGGCGCCGGCCAAGGGCCCGAGGGTGAGGGAGGCGAGCAGGGCAAGGGTCAGCGTTCTCATTGCGGCTTTCTGGTTCCTTGGGGCGGGCAGCCGCATGGTAGTACGAACGGCGGCTGAACGCTCGCCCCCGCGTTGTCGCAGATGGCCACGATGGTCGCCCGGATTCGCCGGCTCGGGCATAATCCCGCCCCCCGGGACTGCAGATGGCACTCATGAACGGACTCAACCCTAGACAACTCGAGGCGGTCCGCCATATCGACGGCCCGCTGCTGGTCTTGGCCGGGGCCGGCTCCGGGAAGACCCGGGTCATCACCCACAAGATCGCTCACCTGATCCACGCCTGCGGTCTGGCCGCGCGCCACATCTGCGCCGTCACCTTCACCAACAAGGCGGCCAGGGAGATGCGCGAGCGGGTCGCACGGGAACTCAAGGGCCGGTCGGGGGATGCGGTTGGGCGAGGCCTCACCATCTCCACCTTCCACACCCTGGGTCTCAACATCCTGCGCCGGGATCCGCTCGCGGCCGGCCTGCGCCCCGGCTTCTCACTGCTCGACGCCCAGGACGGCGAGGCCCTCATCCGCGAGCATCTGCGCGGCGGGACCGGCACGGGGACGGTCGGTCCCGAGACGGTGACCGCGGCGGCCGTTCAGGCCCGGATCTCGCGCTGGAAGAACGACCTGGTGGCGCCGGATCGGGCCCTGGAGGCGGCGGAGGATGGGTTCGAGGCGCGGCTGGCGGCGCTCTACAGGGATTACGAGCAGAGCCTGCAGGCCTATAACGCGGTGGATTTCGACGACCTGATCCTGGGGCCTGTCCGGCTGTTTCGCGACCATCCAGACCTGCTGGAGACCTGGCAGGGGCGGATCCGATATCTGCTGGTGGACGAGTACCAGGATACCAATGGGGCTCAGTATGAGCTGGTGCGCCAGCTTGTGGGGCCCCGCGGTGCCCTCACCGTGGTGGGCGACGACGATCAGTCGATCTACGCCTGGCGGGGTGCTCGGCCGGAGAACCTGGGTCGGCTCAAACAGGACTACCCGACCCTCAAGGTCATCCTGCTGGAGCAGAACTACCGCTCCAGCGCGCGGATCCTGGGCCTCGCCAACAGTCTCATCGCCCACAATCCCCACGTCTTCGAAAAGCGTCTGTGGAGCGAGCTGGGCCCCGGGGACGCCCCTCGGGTGCTGCACTGCCGCGACGAGGCCCACGAGGCGGAGCGGGTGGTGTCAGAAATACTGCACCAGCGCTTCACCGGCGGTACGGGCTTTGGTGACATGGCCATCCTCTACCGGGGCAACCATCAGGCCCGTCCCTTCGAGAAGGCCCTGCGGGAGCACAGGATCCCCTATTTCCTGAGTGGTGGGACCTCGTTCTTCGCCCGCACCGAGGTCAAGGACGCCATGGGCTATCTACGTCTGCTCGCCAATCCGGACGACGATGCGGCCTTCCTGCGGGTGGTCAACATCCCGCGCCGCGAGATCGGACCCGCGACCCTGGAGGCCCTCGCGGACTATGCCCGACGGCGCCAGATCCCATTGCTCGCGGCCTGTGGCGAGATGGGTCTCGCCCAATCCCTGGCGGAGCGCCAGCGGGAGCGCCTCGGTGAGTTTGCCGCCCTGATTGGTGCCTATGCGCGGCGTGCCGAGTCGGATCCGGTGGCGGCGGCTCGCGCCCTCTTCCAGGCCATTGATCTCGCTGGCTGGGTCCGGGAAAACGCCTCCAGCCAGGCAGTGGCCGACCGGCGCCTGGAGAACCTGACCGATCTGACCGATTGGCTGGGCGCCCTGAACAAGGGAGAGCTCCAGGAGAAGACGCTCGCCGAGATGGTCAATCACCTCACCCTCATGGACGTCCTGGAGCGCCAGGACGAGGCCACCGGTGGTGATCGGGTGCATCTGATGACCCTGCATGCCGCCAAGGGCCTGGAGTTTCCCCATGTCTTCCTGGTGGGGATGGAGGAGGAGCTGCTGCCCCATCGCGCCAGCATCGAGTCCGACGCGATCGAGGAGGAGCGACGTCTCGCCTATGTGGGGATCACCCGCGCCCAGCGGGCACTCACCTTCACCCTGGCGCGGCGGCGCAAGCGCTACGGCGAGCTGGTCCAGACCGAGCCCAGCCGCTTCCTGGCGGAGCTGCCGGCGCAGGCGCTGGACTGGGAGGGGCGCCAGGAGGCCAGCCCCGAGGCCCGCAAGGCACGGGGTCTGGCCCATCTGGCGAGTCTGCGGGAGATGCTGGGCCCCGGTTGAGCGTGCGCTCCGGGCGGGGCGCGGAGGGTCTGGGCTGTCCCTACTGGACCTTGGAGATCATGTACTCGATTGCCGCCTTGAGGTCGTCGTCCGAGCAATCGCCGCAGGTCCCGCGAGGTGGCATGGCCCCCTTGCCGTTGATCACGGACTGCAGCAGGTTATCCTTACCCTGGGCGATGCGCGGCTCCCACGCCTCCTTGTTGCCGAACAGAGGCGCGCCGGCGGCGCCCGTGGCGTGACAGGCCTGACAGAGGCGGTTATAGGTTGCCGCCCCTGGGTCGCCGGCGGACGCGGGCGCCGCGGGCGCCGCCGCCACCGCTTTGGCATCGGTGTTGACCGTGCCGATAGGCGCCACCCGCGACGCCACGACCTCCGGGGCGGCGGTGTGATCGCCGCCAAAGCGCCCGGCGGTGAGCCCATAGACCAGCGCCACCAGCAGGGCGACAGCGATCAGGCCGGACACGGAATTGCCGAAGTTCATGCTGCTGTGCTGGCTCACTGGGGACCTCCGAGGGGACTGGACGGCGGGTCGGTCGCGGGGCGGGTGAATTGGATCGGGATCGGGAACCGTAACGGCAAAGTATAGGGGCCGCCAACACGGGAAATCCATGCGCCCGGGCGCGGGACGGCACGCCGCCATGGACGCACCGCCGCGACCCATGTACCATCCGCGAGTCGCCGGCTCCAGGGTCATCGGTGTTCGGGTTTGCCGCTGATCGGCCCCGCTCGACCGAGCCCCTGGCTCCACCGGCCGCACCTGCACAGCGCCCGTAGCTCAGTTGGATAGAGTACAGCCCTCCGAAGGCTGGGGTCACAGGTTCAAGTCCTGTCGGGCGCGCCAATCTCATCCCTCGCGACCAGCTCCAGTCCCCCGGGGTCCTCGGGGTGGTCGCGGCCGGTCCTTGTCCGGCCGGTGTTCTCCTCTTTACCGCCAGATACCCTGAAGTGGTCAATTGCGATGACCGCCGGCTCGTGGGTGGCGAGGGGCCCAACGGTCAGTTTCCGCTGACGGTGGCTCATGGAATGAGCCACCGGACGTCCTAGACTTCAAGCAGGCCGAGACGAGCAACGGGTTCTCCCCCGACCCAAGCCCGAGCCTGGCCTAAGCCCGCCCCCGATGGCCTCCCCCCGGCCGTCGGGGGCGCTTTTTTTGTGCCGCCCCCCGTTCCGGAAGGGGTCACCGCGGTCGGGGAAGACCGCTAGGTCAGTGCATGGAACCCGGGGGTGCGGCATCATTGGGCGTCTGCTGGGCAAATCCCTGGGGGCCCCGGGATCAGAAATCCTGTCCAAGGGGATGGACGCTCAGCTCGTCCACCAGCGTGTAGCCCGGCTGCTCGATGACCTGGATGATCAAGCGAGCCAAATCCGCGGGGCTAAGGCTCGCGGCGGGATCGCGGCTGCCCTCGGTGCCGCCGCCAAAGTCGGTGTCGATGATCCCTGGGTTGATGAGGCTGACCCTGATCCCCGCCGGCCGAAGCTCCCGCCGCAGCGAATGGGAGAAGCCGGTGAGTCCGTGCTTGGCCGCCACATAGGCGGCCATGTTGGCCAGAGGCCGGCGCCCCAGGTCAGACCCGATGTTGACGATGTGGCCCTGTCCCTGGGCGAGTAACTGCGGGAGGACCGTGTAGCAGACCTGAATCACCGCCGTCAGGTTGACCTGCAGGATGGCCAGCAGCTCCGCCTCGGTGTGCGCCAGAAAGGGCTTGTAGAATCCGAAGCCGGCGTTGTTGATGACCCCGTCGAGCCCACCCACCTGGTCCAGTGCGGGGGTGAGTCGGGACCGAATCTCGGCGGCATCGGCGAGGTCAAGCACCAGGGGCTGGATCAGCCCGGGCGCGTAGCCCGAGGCGAGCGCGGCGAGCCGGGCCTGGTCGCGGGCGCAGGCGATGACCCGGTGGCCTCGGTCGGCCAGCTGCCGGGTCAGGTGGCTGCCGAGCCCACGGCTGGCGCCGGTGATCAGCCAGGTTGACATCTGTGGCCTCCGGGAACGGCGGGATCCTGGACGCGGAATGGTGGCGCTGGAGCTTCTGCACCTCCGCGGGCGGGCGCCGCCGCTTGTGGTAGATAGTAGCCGCAGGACCCGATCACCAGGACCCACCATGAGCGAGACGCGCCCGACCGAGACGCCCAAGCTGGACCGGCCCGACACCGATGGATCGGAGGTAGGCGAAACACCGGGGGCGGCCCAGCCCTGGCCGGCGCGAACAGCGGCCCCGGTGCCGCGTCTGCGCCGTCCGCCCCCCGGTACCCCTGCCGGAATCGAATACGAGGAGCTGATCCGAGCCCCGGGTGCGGAGCCGTCCCGGGTGACGTGCACGGATTACTCCCCGGGGCGCCTGGAGGTGCTCGAGGTGGCGGACACGGCCGCCTTTCTCGCGACCCACAGGCCCACCTGGTCCGTGGTGCGCTGGATCCATGTGGAGGGTCTGCAGGACCACGCCACCATCCGCGCCCTGGCCGAAAAGTACCAACTGCATCCGCTGGCCATCGAGGACACCCTGGACGGCCAGCAGCGGCCCAAGGCCGACGACTATCCGGCCAGCGGCGAGGTGCCGGGACGGCTCTTCGTGGTGGCCCGTCGGATCCGTGGGACCGAGGCCGGGCCCCGGGCCGAGCAGGTCGCTTTCTTCCTCGGTCGCAATACCCTGCTCAGCTTCCAGCCGACGCCCAGCCCCTCCATGGACGCGATCCGTCGCCGCGTCGCCAGCCCGCGCTCGCGGCTGCGGGAGCACGACGTGAGCTTTCTGCTCTACTCCCTGCTGGATGACATCGTGACCGGCTTCTTCCCCCTGTTGGAGGAGGTGTCCGGCCAGCTCGAGGCAGTCGAGGAGCAAGTCCTCCTGCGGCCCAACCGGGAGAGCCTGCAAACCGTCCACCGGATCAAGCGGGATCTGGTCCTGCTGCGGCGGGTGGCTTGGCCCATGCGGGAGCTGGTCACCCAGCTCCAGCGGGAGCCCCATGAGTGCCTCTCGGCGGTGTCGCAGACCTACTTTCGCGACCTCTACGACGACTGCGTGCAGGTCATTGACCTGATCGAGACCTATCGAGAGATCGCCTCGGCTGTGGCGGACACCTATGTCTCCATCGTCTCCAACCGCACCAACGACATCATGAAGGTCCTGACCGTCATCGGGACCATCTTCATCCCCTTGACCTTCCTCGCCGGGGTCTACGGGATGAACATGCGGATCCCGGAGAATGAGTGGCCCTATAGCTACGGCGTCTTCTGGGTCGTCTGCGTCGCCATCGCCGGGTTCATGCTGTGGCGCTTCCGCCGCGGCGGCTGGCTCTAGGCGCGAGGGACATGCCTCGCGCCGAGCCTCCGCGCCTTTACCACCAGGCCATCAAGCGCCCGCCCTCCACACGGGTGTTGAAGGCCTTCATGGGGTGCTTGCCCTTCTCGATGCATTCTCCCGTGCGGATGTCGAACCTCCACTGATGCTTGGGGCAGGTCAGGATCAGACCTTCGAGGGCCAGGTGTGGGATGTTGGTCACCTGGTGGGGGCAGTGTGAGTCGTAGACCTTGAAGTCGTCCCCGGTGCGGTAGACGAAGACGGTGCGCGTCGCGCATTCCACGCGCTTGACCTCACCGTCGGCGATCTCGGCCGTGGCCATGACCTCGCGCCACTGGGGCTCGGACTGGATCAGCTCGGGCGAAAACTCCGGGATATCCATCTCCAGGAGGATCTCGGTGGCCCAGACGATCTTGGCCAGGCCCAGGGCGGG
>JBLMWY010000043.1:0-5673 GCA_050257475.1 Bdellovibrio bacteriovorus | reverse complement strand
CCGGCAACAGGCTGTGGCCTGGTCGGGCCTTGACCCCTCGCGCCTGCAAGGCGGCCACGAAGCTGTCCTCATAGGCGCGGCGCACGGTCTCCTTGGCGGCCACCCCAAGCACCAGCACGTCCTTCACCGGGCTTGGCGTGCGCCCGGGCTCGACCCAGGTGGTCTCGAGCCGCCCCGGAGCGCAGGCGGCAAGCCCCAGGGCGAGGAGTGAAAGGGCGGCGGCACGCAGGGCTCGGGACATGGAGGGCGGGCGGCTTCAGGGGGGCAGGGGGCCAGAGTTTGAAGGCTCGGGTGCGCAGGGGCAAGGACGGACGCCTCCCCGAACACCTCGGCCGACGGCCCCGAGGCCGTGGCGGCCGTCGGCGTCAGGACGCGCCGGCGGGCTTGGGGCGGCTATCCGCGGCGTACTCGAAGGCGTCGGAGAACATGTGCTCGCGGCTGAGCCCGCGGGACTCGAAGGCGACTCGGCCGGCCTCGACCATCACCGGCGGGCCGCTCATGTAGACGTCGTATTCGCTCAAGCGTGGGTGGTCTTCCACCACGGCCTCATGCACATAGCCGCGTCTACCTTCCCAGTCCGAGTCGGGCTCCGACAGGACCGGTGTGTAGCTGAAGTTGGCGTGCTCCCGCGCCCAGGTCACCGGGAGCTCGGGTAGGTAGAGGTCGCGGCGGGAGCGCGCGCCCCAGTAGAGGTGGATGGGGCGTTCGATCCCAATGTGGAAGGCGTGCTCGATCATGCCCTTGAGCGGGGCGAAGCCGGTGCCGCCGCCCATGAGGATCAGGGGGCGGTCCGAGTCCTCGCGCAGGAAGAAGGTGCCGAGCGGCGCCTGGATGCGCAGGATGGCGCGCTCCTTCATGCTGTCAAAGACGTAGTCGGTGAACTCCCCCCGGGGCACGTGGCGCACGTGCAGCTCGATCAGCTCGTCGTCGTGGGGGGCATTGGCGATGGAAAAGGCCCGTTTGCGCCCGTCCCTCAGAATGAAATCCAGGTACTGCCCGGCGAAGAACTGCAGACGCTGACCCTCCGGCAACTTGAGGTAGAGGCGAACCACGTCGTGGTTCAGTTGCTCCTTGCGCACCACTCGGCAGGGGAGGGTGCGCACCTCGATGGCGGTCACGGACTGCACCTCCGCGACCCCGATGACCAGGTCCGTCTCGGGGACGGCCTGACAGGCGAGGCAAGTCCCTGCGGGCTTGCCCTCCAGTCCCTCGGTCTTCGCGCTCGGGTAGATAACCCGCCCGGAGAGGAGCTGTGCTGCGCAGGAGCCGCATTTTCCGTTACGGCAGCCGTAGGGCAGTCCCACCCTTTGGCGGAGGGCGGCGGCCAGCAGGGTCTCCCCCGGCTCGACGTCGAAGCTGTGGTGGCCGGGCTCGGTGCGGACTTGAAGGCTCATGGGGACCTTTGAACTCAGGTGGGGGCTTGCCCTGGGGCCTGGGTAGCCCTGATATGTCTTCCGTGGGGAAGTGACGGGGGCTGGGGTTCAGATGCTTATCGTCGGCTGTGGATATGTGGGCACGCGCCTGGCGCACCAATACCTGGGGTCCGGTGCTCCGGTGGAGGGCGTGGTTCGCTCCGAGGAAGGCCTGGCGGATCTCACCGCCGCTGGGATCCCGGCTCGGCGCCTGGACCTAGGCGTTGATGATCTCACCGTCCTCCCGCTCGCCGGTGCTCGGATCTTTCACCTGGCCCCACCCCCCGGACGCGGCCCCCTGGACCTGCATACCCGCCGCTTGGTGGAGGCCTTCGCCACCGCCGGAGCCCCGGGCCGGGTGGTCTACGTCAGCACCACCGGGGTCTACGGGGATTGCGGCGGCGCCTGGGTGGACGAGTCCTGGCCCGTGGCCCCGGCGGTGGACCGTGCCCGCCGGCGCTGGGACGCCGAGCAGGTGCTCGGCCGCTGGAGTCAGGAGACCGGGGGCGAGCTGGTGATCCTGCGGGTGGCGGGCATCTACGGCCCCGACCGGCTGCCCCTGGAGCGCATCCGCCAGGGGTTGCCCCTGGTGCGGGCCGAGGAGTCACCCTTCAGCAACCGCATCCATGTGGACGACCTCGTGGCCGCGCTGCAGGCCGCCATGGAGCGCGCCCCGAGCGGCTCGGTCTACAACGTTGCCGACGGTCATCCGAGCACCATGACGGACTACTTCATCGCGGTTGCCGATGCGGCCGGATTACCGCGTCCACCCCTGATCCCGCTGGCCGAGGCGTCTGGGCAGCTCTCCGAGGGCATGCTCTCTTACCTGGCGGAGTCCCGTCGGCTCTCCAACCGCAAGCTGGTCGAGGAGCTGGGCCTGAGGCTGCGTTATCCGACCCTCGCCGAGGGGCTGGGGCGGCCCGCCGACCCGGGCGCATCCGCGAGCGGGACATCCGGTCCTTGACTGGGCCGGCCGGAAGGGCTGGAATGCCCGGCGCTCGCGGCAGGGGCGCTTCGCCCAAAGAGCGCCCCGCGACCCTCGATTCCACGCCTGCCGACGTCTTCGGCCAATTCCCTTGCCCCCGATCCAGAGGAGAACCATCGTCATGAGAAGCCCCCAACGCGCCTTGTCTCTCGCGGGCGCCCTGCTGGCCGCCGCTTCGGTCTCCAGCGCCGCCCTGGCGGTGGAGGACAGCAACTTCAGCTTCAAGACCACCAAGGATCTCTATGAGATTTGCTCGGTGGAGGGTGAGGGCGAGGGTGCCGTCCAGGCACAGCTCGCTTGCCGGGCCTTCATTGCGGCGACCGTGCAGTATCACGACGCGGTCAGCGATCGCAAGAAGATGAAGCGCCTGATCTGCTACTCGCCCTCGGCGACCCTGGAGGACGGGCGCACCGCCTTCGTCGGCTGGGCCAAGCGCAACGCGGGCGATGCGAAGCGCATGGGCGAGCCGCCCGTCGTTGGCCTCGTCCGTGCCCTTGCCGAGTCCTCCCCCTGCAAGTGAGGCGGTTGTCCCTGGCGACTGCAGGCCTGATCGCGAATCCACCCAACTGGAGTGAAACCCCATGAAGACATCGATCCTCCCCCTGATCGCCGCGGCTTTTGCCTTGACCCTGGTCGGCTGCGGCGACACCTCCCGTTCCCGCGTAGCCAGTGGCACGGCCATGGGCGCGGCAACAGGTGCCGTGATTGGCTCCTTTGGTGCCAACGCGGGCAAGGGCGCCCTCATCGGCGCCGGCGTCGGCGCCTTGGGCGGCGTCCTGGTTGACGAGCACCAGCGCGGCAGCTTCAGCAACTGAGCCCGCGGGGCGGTCCCCCCTGCGGGGACCGCCTCGGCGCGATCAGTTCCCAATCGCGTGCCTCAGGCGGGTTGCTGCCGGCGAAGCTCGCGGTTTGGTGCGGGGAATCCGGCGGGTCCTAACAGGCCCGTCACCGTCGCCCTCGACGAAGTCACCGAGCGCCGCTTCTGCGCTCGGCCCGGGGCCGTCGATGCGCCCCAAGGAGTCCACCGAAGTCATCAATTTGTCATGGCTTTTTTCGCTTGCCGCGGTTGACGCCCGGGCCTCCTTCTACTAGCTTTCGCCCTGTTTCCAGCGCGGCCACACGTCAGGGTTCCGATCGACCGACCTAGCACCCGCCCACCGCCCCTCCGGAGCACCCCGGGGGCACGTCCCAGGGACCTGACCTCATCGCCCGCCGTCGCCGTCACCTTGGCGGCTCAGCGCAGTCAGACTGGCGATCCCTCCTCCGCACCGCTCTCGGCCGGACATCCACGGAACCCGGTGCCGTTTTGGGTCTTCGTGTTGGGCATTGCTCCCAGGTAGCGATCGAACCGGCGAGACCCGCCTGCCGTCTTCCTTGTCCGGCGAGAGGACTTGTGCATTGGTCCCTCGGCGGGTTTCGACCGACCGATGCACACGAGCCTGAGAGACAGCGATGAGGATCTACGTAGGCAACCTGGCGTACAGCGTCACCGATGAGGACTTGCGGGAGGTGTTTGGGGAATACGGCGATCTGGCAAGCGCCGAGGTCATCAAGGACAAGTTTTCGGGCCAGTCCAAGGGCTTCGGCTTCGTGGACATGCCCAACAACTCGGAGGCGGACGCCGCCATCAAGGAGCTGAACGAGTCCATGTTCAAGGGGCGCAAGCTCACCGTGAACGAGGCCCGCCCGCGCTCCGAGCAGCAGCGCCCCCGCGGCGGCGGTGGCGGCGGCTGGGGCGGTGGTGGTGGCGACCGCGGCTGGGGTGGCGGCGGCCGGGATCGGGACGGCGGCGGCCGCTACTGATTCCGGGCCCTCTGGGGGCCGACCTCGGTAATCGTGTCAGTCGATCCCGAGGTCACCCCAGAGCCCATCCACCCGTGCCTTGACGGCCTCATCCATGCGGATGGGGCGTCCCCACTCGCGCGTCGTCTCCCCCGGCCACTTGTTGGTGGCGTCGAAGCCAATCTTGGACCCCAGACCCGAGACGGGTGAGGCGAAGTCCAGATAGTCGATCGGGGTGTTCTCGATCAGCACCGTGTCCCGCGCCGGGTCCATGCGGGTGGTCATGGCCCAGATCACGTCCTTCCAGTCCCGGGTGCACACGTCGTCGTCCACGACTATGACGAACTTCGTGTACATGAACTGCCGGAGATACGACCAGACGCCGAGCATCACCCGCTTGGCGTGCCCCGGGTATTGCTTCTTCATGCTTACCACCGCGAGCCGGTAGGAGCAGCCCTCAGGAGGCAGGTAGAAGTCCTGGATCTCCGGGAACTGCTTCTGCAGCAGGGGCACGAAGACCTCATTTAGCGCCACCCCGAGGATCGCTGGCTCGTCCGGCGGTCGCCCCGTGTACGTGCTGTGATAGACGGGGTCCCGGCGCTGGGTGAGGCGCTCGATGGTGAAGACGGGGAAGCGGTCCACCTCGTTGTAATAGCCCGTGTGATCGCCGAAGGGGCCCTCGGGGGCCAGGTCGTCCGGATGGATGTGGCCCTCCAGGACGATCTCCGCGCTCGCCGGCACCTGCAGCTCCGAGCCCAGGCAGGCGGCGAGCTCGGTGCGGCTGCCCCGCAGGAGGCCGGCGAAGGCATACTCGGACAGGCTGTCCGGCACCGGTGTGACGGCCGCCAGGATGGTGGCTGGGTCCGCCCCCAGGGCCACCGCCACCGGGAAGGGCTTGCCCGGATGGGCCCGCTGGAAGTCCCGGAAATCGAGCGCTCCGCCCCGGTGGGCGAGCCAGCGCATGATGACTCTATTCCTCCCAAGCACCTGCATTCGGTAGATCCCCAGGTTCTGCCGCGGCTTCTCCGGCCCCTTGGTGATCACCAGCCCCCAGGTGATGAGCCGGCCTGCGTCGCCTGGCCAGCAGTGCTGGATGGGCAGCCGGCCAAGATCCACCTGCTCCCCTTCGAAGACCTGCTCCTGGCAGGGGGCGCCGCGGCGCACCTTGGGGGCCATGTCCAGCACCTTCTTGAAGATGGGGAGGGTCCGCCAGGCCTCCTTCATGCCCCGGGGCGGGTCCGGCTCCTTCAGGAAGGCGAGCAGCTTACCCACCTCCCGCAGGGCCGCCACCGACTCCTCCCCCATCCCCAGGGCCACCCGCTCGGGGGTGCCGAACAGGTTTCCGAGCAGTGGGATCGCCGACCCCTTGGGACGCTCGAACAACAGGGCCGGGCCGCCCCGGCGGAGCGTCCGGTCGCAGATCTCCGTGACCTCCAGGTAGGGGTCCACCTGGGTCCGGACCCGTTTCAGCTCGCCCCGCTGCTCGAGCTGGCT
>JBLMWY010000042.1:0-2648 GCA_050257475.1 Bdellovibrio bacteriovorus | reverse complement strand
CCCGCCCTGCTGAGGGAGGCCGAATGATGAACGATCGCCGCTGGGGATGGGGAGGGGGGCGCCAGGGCGCCGCCCGGCTCTCCGCTCGCCTGTCGATGGGTTGCGGAGAGCCCCTCAGCGGGCGGTCCCGGGAAGGCCCCAGGGCCTCGGCCCAGACCCGTTATCGCGCCACAGACCATCGGGTGGCCTCGCCGCGGCCCGGGTCCCGGGGCTGACATGGCAGCGAGCGACACCGATTTGCGGCGGAAGCAGCGCGAGCGGAGGCCCCTGGCCTGCCACACCCCGTCACGGGCGGGGGCGCGGGTGCGGCTCGCTGGCCGCGAAGGCGGAATCCGCGACCGCCGGGCCGAGGGGCGCCGGGTGCGGGAGCCTGGGTTGATCAGTGGGGGCAGGCCATGAGCGTGGACGCGGCGGGGTTCGGCAAGGTGGCGGTGCTCCTCGGCGGCCGCGCCGCCGAGCGCGAGGTGTCGCTCAAGAGCGGGGCGGCGGTGCTGGCGGCCCTGCAGCGCCAAGGCGTCGATGCCCACCCCCTGGACCCGGACGAGCGCATCCTCGAGCGCCTGCGCGAAGGCGGCTTCGACCGCGCCTTCATCATCCTGCACGGACGGGGGGGTGAGGATGGGGTCATTCAGGGGGCGCTTGAGACCATTGGCCTGCCCTACACGGGCTCCGGGGTCCTGGGCTCGGCGCTCGGCATGGACAAGTACCGGACTAAGCTGCTCTGGGAGGGTCGCGGGCTGCCCACCGCGGCCTCGGTCCTGCTGACCCGGGACACGGACCTGAAGGCCGCGGCCGAGCTCGGATTTCCACTCATGATCAAGCCCGCCCACGAGGGCTCCAGCATCGGCATGGCTCGGGTGGAGGATCCGGCGGCCCTGGCCGCCGCCTGGAAGACCGCCCGCGGATACGACTCGGAGGTACTGGCCGAGCGCTGGATCCAGGGGGCCGAGTACACCTGCGCCATCCTGGGGCGCCACGCCCTGCCCCTGATCCGGCTCGAGACCCCCCACGCCTTTTACGACTACGACGCCAAATACCGGGCCGATAGTACCCGCTATCACTGTCCCTGCGGCCTGCCTGTCGCCGAGGAGCGGCACCTCCAGGAGCTCGCCCTGCAGGCTTTCGAGGCGGCCGGCGCCAACGGGTGGGGGCGGGTCGACCTCATGGTGGACACAGAGGGACAGCCCTTTTTGCTTGAGATCAACACGGTGCCCGGCATGACGGACCACAGCCTGGTGCCCATGGCGGCCCGTGTGGCCGGGCTGGACTTCGACGCCCTGGTGCGGCGCATCCTGGAGACGAGCCTCGACCGTGGCTGAGCTGCCCGAAGACGTCGGGCCCCTGGAGGCCCCACCCCGCCGCAGCGCCCGCATGCGGGCGCTCACCGGGGTGCTGCTGTTGGGCGCCCTCGCCGGGGCGGCGTGGCAATTCGCCTATTGGGAGCCTCGCCTGCTGCCGATCCGGGTGATCGAGGTCCAGGGTGAGCTGCACCAGCACAGCTCGCAGATGCTTCAGCAGGCCATCGGTGAGCGGCTCAAGGGGGGCGTCCTGACCGCCGATCTCATGGACCTGAAGCAGGCCGCGGACTCCCTCTCCTGGGTGGGGGACGCGAGCATCCGCCGGGTCTGGCCAGACCGCCTCCAGGTTCGGGTGCAGGAGCACAAGCCCCTGGCCCGCTGGAACGGTACGGACCTGGTGACGGCCGAGGGGCTGGTCTTTCAGCCACGCGGGGGCGTCGTTCCGGTTGGCTTGCCGACCCTGGAAGGAGACAACCAGCGCGCACCCGAGGTGGTCGCCCGCTATCTGCAGTGGCGCGACGACCTGATGCTGGTGGGACACCTGATCGACACCCTGGCGGTGGGCGCCCGGGGGGCCTGGTCCCTGGATCTGGTCTCCGGGATCCGCCTCGAGCTTGGCAGCGAGCACGTCGATGAGCGCCTCAGGCGTTTCCTGGCCAACGCCACCCAGCTCGAGGCCGCGGGTCAGCCGAAGATCGTGGACCTGCGCTACAGCAACGGCTTCGCGGTGACCTGGCGGCGCAGCAGCCCAGCCGCTGCGGCCCAGGCGGCCGCGGAGCAGACCACCAAGGTGACCACCAAGGCGGTGGCCAAGCCCAAGGCCCAATCGGCGAAGTCCAATGTCAAGGGCGCGGCTGGCACCTCCAAGGGCTCTCGGAGCAAGGCCAAGACGGCGACCAAGGCCAAATCACCGACCACCACGACAGGCACAGTCAAGGCGCCAAGAGCGGCGCAGACGCAGACCGATCGCACGGTGCGGTCGGCCAACGGGGGATGAGACGGAATGTCGCGACGTAACGACAAGAGCTTGCTGGTAGGCCTGGACATCGGGACCTCCAAGATCGCCGCCCTGGTGGGCGAGCTCAAGGACGATGACCAGATCGAGATCATCGGCATTGGCACCCACCCCTCGCGGGGCCTCAAGAAGGGCGTGGTTGTGGACATCGAGTCCACGGTCCAGTCCATCCAGCGCGCGGTCGAGGAGGCCGAGCTGA
Source organism: Bdellovibrio bacteriovorus (assembly GCA_050257475.1). Taxonomy (GTDB): domain Bacteria; phylum Pseudomonadota; class Gammaproteobacteria; order Chromatiales; family Chromatiaceae; genus Thiodictyon. Next base: position 136 of record JBLMWY010000042.1, on the reverse strand, counting down.
TGGCCGGCTGCGAGATCCATTCGGTGCACGCGGGGATCGCCGGCAGTCATATCCGCAGCCTCAACTCCCACGGCATCACCGCCATCAAGGAGCGGGAGGTGGCCCAGGCGGATGTGGACCGAGTCCTGGAGGCGGC
>JBLMWY010000041.1:0-7732 GCA_050257475.1 Bdellovibrio bacteriovorus | reverse complement strand
GGCCGGGGCTAGCATGAAGGGGGAGTTCGAGAACCGGCTGCGCCAGGTGATCGAGGAGGTCCAGGCATCACCTAAGCCCATCATCCTGTTCATCGACGAGGCCCACACCCTGATCGGCGCGGGCGGCGCGGCCGGCACCGGGGATGCGGCCAATCTGCTCAAGCCCGCCCTGGCCCGCGGGACCCTGCGGACCGTCGCCGCCACCACCTGGAGCGAGTACAAGAAATACATCGAGAAGGACCCGGCGCTGACCCGCCGCTTCCAGGTGGTCCAGGTGGACGAGCCGAGCGAGGAGAAGGCGATCCTCATGGTGCGGGGCATCGCGTCCACCCTGGAGAACCACCACAAGGTCCAGCTCCTGGACGAGGGGCTGGAGGCGGCGGTGCGCCTCTCCCACCGCTACATCCCGGCGCGCCAGCTCCCGGACAAGGCCGTGAGCCTGCTCGACACCGCCTGCGCCCGGGTCGCCATCAGCCAGTCTGCCGAGCCCCCGGAGGTGGAGGACTGCCGCCGCCGCATCGAGGGCCTGAAGACCGAGCTCGCCATCATCGGCCGGGAAAGCGCCGTGGGCGTCGACACCTCCGAGCGCGAGCGCTCGGCCAGCGAGAAGCTGGCCGCCGAGCAGGAGCGCCTTGTGGGGCTCAAGGCCCGCTGGGAGTCCGAGCAGGCCCTCGTGCAACAGATCCTGGAGCTGCGCGCGCAATTGCGCGGCGGCGCGGCCCCTGTCGAGGGGACCGGGAGCACCTTGGAGCAGGCGGCGGGTACCGCGGTGGACAGCCCGGCGACCCCGCCTGCCACTGCCGCCGACACATCGGACACGGAGACCCCAACGCCCAGCCCCGGCCTGACCGAGGAGGAGCGCGCCGCGACCCTCGCGAAGCTCCGCACGCTCCAGCGCGAGCTCGGGGCCCTGCAGGGCGAGCGCCCCCTAATCCTGCCGAGCGTCGACTCACAGGCGGTCGCCTCCGTGGTTGCCGACTGGACCGGCATCCCACTGGGGCGCATGGTCAAGGACGAGGTCAAGGCCGTCCTCGACCTGGCGGAGACCCTCAACAAGCGGGTCATCGGCCAGCGCCATGCGCTGGAGGCCATCGCCGCCCGCATCCAGACCTCCCGCGCCAAGCTCGACAACCCCAACAAGCCCATCGGCGTCTTCATGCTCGCCGGGCCTTCCGGTGTGGGCAAGACCGAGACCGGGCTAGCCCTCGCCGAGGCACTCTACGGCGGCGAGCAGAACATCATCACCATCAACATGAGCGAGTTCCAGGAGGCCCATACGGTCTCGACCCTCAAGGGCGCACCCCCCGGCTACGTGGGTTACGGCGAGGGCGGACTGCTCACCGAGGCGGTGCGGCGCAAGCCCTACAGCGTGGTCCTGCTCGACGAGGTAGAGAAGGCGCACCCGGACGTCCACGAGATCTTCTTCCAGGTCTTCGACAAGGGCTGGATGGAGGACGCGGAGGGCCGCTATATCGACTTCCACAACACCGTTATCCTGCTCACCACCAACGTGGGCACGGATCTGATCATGAGCATGTGCAAGGACCCCGAGCTCCTGCCCGATGTGGACGGCCTGGCCCAGGCCCTGCGCGCGCCACTGCTGAAGACCTTCCCGCCCGCGCTGCTCGGGCGCATCGTCACTATCCCCTACTACCCGCTGAGCGACACGATCCTGGGCGCCATCATTCGGCTGCAGCTCGACCGAATCGTCCGCCGCTTCGCCGACAACCATAAGGCCACCCTGACCTACGACGAGGCCGTGGTGGACCTGATCGCCAAGCGCTGCGCCGAGGTGGAGAGCGGGGCCCGGGTGGTGGACGCCATCCTGACCAACACCGTGCTGCCCGCCGTCAGCCGTGAGATCCTCAACCGCACCCTGGAGGGCAATTCCATCGAGCGCGTAACGCTTGGCGTCGGTGACGCGGGGTTCAGCTACGGCTTCGACTAGTGCCCCCGGACCTCCCCGCGCAGACCGTGATGACCCACCCAAGGCGCCCTTGGCTATACTGACCCGAGCCCGTCGACAGCTACGCCCATGCCAGCAACCCAAAGCAACAGGCCCATCTCGATCAGCACTGTCCTCGGAGAGGATGTCCTGTTGCTGCGCAACATGACGGCGACCGAGCGCCTCAGCGCGCCCTTCGAGTACCAACTGGAGCTTCTGAGCGAGCGGATCGACATCCGCCCCGACGACCTGCTGGGCACCTCCGCCACCGCCAAGCTCCAACTGCCCGGTGGGGAGCAGCGCTTCTACAACGGCTATGTGAGCCGCTTCTCCCACGTCGGATGGGAGCGCAACTTCGCCCTCTACCGCGCCACCCTGGTCCCCTGGCTCTGGTTCCTGTCGCGCACCGCCGACTGCCGCATCTTTCAGGAGAAGACGGTCCGCGACATCGTCAAGGAGATCTTTCGCGAGCATGGCTTCACGGACTTCGAGGAGCGTCTGTCCGGCAGCTACCGCCAGTGGATCTACTGCGTCCAGTACCGTGAGACCGACCTCAGCTTCGTCAGCCGCCTGCTCGAGCATGAGGGCATCTACTTTTTCTTCGAGCACGCCGATGGGAAGCACAAGCTGGTGCTGGGGGACAGCTATAGCGCCCACTCGCCGGCCGCCGGCTACGAGAATGTGCCCTATTACCCCCAAGGCGCCACCAAGCTTCGCGACCTCGATCACCTCGACGACTGGACCCTGGAAAAGGAGGTCCGCCCGGGGGCCTTTGCCCATACCGCCTTCGATTTCACCGCGCCGCGCAAGGGTCTGCTCGCCCAACGGAGCGCCCCAAAGGCCCACGCCCTGTCCGAGCTGGAGGTCTTTGACTTCCAGGGCGACTATACGGAGACCGCGGATGGGGACGGCTACGCGCGCATCCGCCTGGAAGAGACCCAGGCCGACCATGAGATCACCCGCGCCACAGGCAACGCCCGCGGTCTCACCTGCGGCGGGCTCTTCACCCTGACCGGCTATCCGCGGGAGGACCAGAACCGCGAATATCTGATCGTCGCCGCCAACTACGCGCTCGAAACCGACGTCTTCGAGTCCAGCGCGGCGCTGCAGGAAGGTCCGGTGTTCCGTTGCAGCCTGAGCACCATCGACGCCCAGGTCCCCTACCGGCCCCCGCGGGTCACGCCCAAGCCGTTTGTGCAGGGCCCCCAGACGGCCATCGTCGTCGGCAAGGCGGGCGAGGAGATCTGGACCGACAAATATGGTCGGGTCAAGGTCCAATTTCATTGGGACCGCTATGGCAAGAACGACGAGAACAGCTCCTGCTGGGTCCGGGTGTCCCACCCCTGGGCGGGCAAGAACTGGGGCGCGGTCGCCATCCCCCGCATCGGCCAGGAGGTGATCGTCGAGTTCCTTGAGGGCGACCCAGACCAGCCGATCATTACCGGCCGTGTCTACAATGGAGACTGCATGCCTCCCTACGGACTGCCTGGCGGAGCCGTGGTGAGCGGCGTAAAGAGCGACACCCACAAGGGCAGCGGCTATAACGAGATCAGCCTGAACGACACCGCCGGCAGCGAAAAGATCACGATCCACGGACAGTACGATATGAATACGACCGTGGAGCACGACCAGACCACCACGGTTCACAACAACCGCACCGACCAGATCGACGTGGATGACTCCGAGACCGTGGGCTCCAACCAGACCATAAGCATCGGCTCCAATCAGTCGATCACCATCGGCGGCAACCGCACTGAGAGCGTCGGCGGCACCGAGACCATCACCATCGCCGGTCACCGCACCGAGACCGTCAATGGAGGCGAAACGGTGACCGTGAATGGCGGACGCAGCCACACCGTCAGCGGGGTGCAGACCACGTCAATCTCAGTCGCGGAGACCCATTCGGTCGGTGCGGGTCGCATGCACAACGTCGGGGCCGGCGAGGCAATCTCCGTAGGCGGCGTGCAGGCGGTCAGCGTCGGCGGGGCCCAGACGATTTCGGTGGGTGGCGCACAGATGGTCAACGTGGGCGCGCTCCAATCGGTGAATGTTGGCGGACCGCACAAGCTCTCCGCCGCCGTCATCAGCGAGACATCGAAAGGACCGTTCAAGATCAAAGCGGGGGCCGTCTTCATGGTCGACGCGCCGACGATCGTCCTGAAGGCGGGGGGTAGCACGATCACCATGAATTCTGGTGGCGTGACCATCAAAGGGGCCAAGATTACCGTGAAAGCCAGTGGCAGTGCATCGATCAAGGCCGGCGGCTCGATCAAGATCAAGGGCTCCAACATCGGGGAGGATTGAATATGGACTTCGATCGGCAGGCCGAACGCGCGATCCACACCGGCGTTTCGGAATGGAGCAAGTTGGCGAACGAAGGGTTAGCGGTCGCCAGTTTCGCCGGGTTCAATAACGAGGGTCGTTTTTTGATCCTGTTGGATCACGAGCAAACGCCCGTAACCGCCTTATCGACAGTCAGGTTGATCGAGGAGGATGTGGGTGCCCGGGTCGTCGCCGCCTTCGAGAGAGGAGAGGCACACTGCCCGATTATCCTTGGGCGGCTACAGCAGCCCACCCAACGGCACGCTGAGCGCAACCTCAAGATCGACGGTGAGAGGCTGCTGATCCACGCCGAGCGCGAGATCGAGCTGCGCTGCGGCGAGGCCAGCATCGTCCTGACGAGGGCGGGCAAGGTCCTTATCCGGGGTGCCTATGTCCTCAGCCGCTCCAAGGGCGCCAATAAGATCAAGGGCGCCTACGTGGACATCAACTGACCAGCCATGTGGCAGCTGGACAACCGCACGCCTTTCGCCGCCGAGCGCACCTGGGTTCGAGACCGCGACGGGGCCGAGATATGGCTGGTCGCGGTGCGCTGCGCCTTCGATATCGCCCCCGACGGGACCACCACCCCCAGCGATCCCCAAGCCCCCGTGGTCTCCATCCCCGAGCCCGCGGACCCCAAGGACCCGGCAGCGGGCATCAAGCTCGATTCGGATCTAGTTCGCACCAAGGTCACCACCGATGTCCTGCTGCACGGGCAGGCCCATGCGCCGGGCGGCCGTCCGGTGACCGAGTTGGACGTGGGCTTTCGCGTCGGACCTGTCTTCAAGCGGCTGCGCGTGATCGGCGACCGCCTGTGGCGCGGAGGCAGTCCCACGCTGGCCGAGCCCTTCGTCCGCATGCCCCTCGTCTGGACGCGTGCCTTCGGCGGATACGACCCGGCCAGCCGGTCAGGCCCCAACCCTCGATGGGACATCCGCAATCCGGCCGGCACCGGCTTTGCGCTCTCCGCTGCCTCGGCAGAGGGGCTGAATCTCCCCAACATCGAGTCCCTGGACCGGCCCATCCGCCACTGGTCCGATCGACCCGAACCGGTCGGGACCGGCCCCATCCCCGCCCACTGGGAGCCCAGGGCCCAGCTGGCCGGTACCTACGATGCCCGCTGGGAGGCTGAGCGCTTCCCCTTGCTGCCCCTCGACTTCGACAACCGCCACTACCAGTGCGCCCCCCGAGACCAGCAGGCGCCCCGATTCCTGACGGGCGGCGAGCCCGTAGTCCTGATCAATCTAACCCCATCGGGCGAGCTTAAGCTCAACCTGCCGCGTATTCGACTTGGGCTAGAAACCTTCTTTTACACGGGCGAGCGCCGACGCCACGACCCGCCCCGACTGCACAGTGTAATACTGGAGCCCGACCTGCCCCGGGTTTCCCTCGTCTGGCACAGCGCACTCCCCTGCCACCCGCTGACAACCAGGCTCAAGCACACTCGCATCGACCTGAAGCAGGACCTGAGCAAAGGGCTCGCCTCTCGCCCCGGGTCCGAGAGCTACCAGGCAGCCTGACCCATGGCAGCCCCCGCTCTTCAGGTCGTCGGACTGGGCGCGTCGACCCCCATCGGCCGCACCATCTGGGCGAGTGCGGCAGCCGCCCGTTCGGGCATCTGCGGGTTCTCGGAGCACCCTTTCATGATCGACACCGCCGGCGAGCCCATGCGGGTGGGGAGGGCCAGCTGGCTGGACCAAGGGTCCAGCGGGGGAGCACTGGGACCCGAGGGGGCCGATCGGCTCGCGGCCCTGCTGCTTCCCGCCATCCGAGAGGCCATGACCCCTTTGAACGGGCTCCCCCAACGGGAGAAGGCGCGGATCGTCTTGATGCTGGCGCTACCCCCCGATCGCCCGGGGGGGCCGCCTCGCCTCGCCGAGACCCTGCTGGAGGCGGTCGGCCAGCAGCTGCCCGAGTGGTTCGTGAGCGCCCGCGCCTACGCGTGCGGACACGCGGCCGGTCACCTCGCCCTAGGCGGCGCAATCGAGTCTCTAAACGGCGCCACCTTCGAGGCCGCCCTCGTGGCCGGGGTCGACTCCTATCTCGCACCCGAGACCCTGGAATGGCTCGAGTCCTGCGATCAGCTCCATGGGGCCGGTCCGCTCAACAACGCCTGGGGATTCATTCCCGGCGAGGCGGCCGCTGCACTGCTGCTGGTCAGCCCAAGGGAAGCCACGCGGTGGAGGCTCGATGTCCTAGGTGAGGTCGCGGGCCTCGGGATCGCCCAGGAGACCAAGCTGATCAAGACCGACGCCGTCTGCATCGGCGAGGGGCTTACCGCCGCCTTACGCGCCGCTCTGGGCGGGCTGGCGCCAGGCGAGCTGGTCCATAACTGCTTCTGCGACATGAACGGCGAGACCTATCGGGCGGACGAGTTTGGGTTTGCGTCACTCCGCACACGCGAGCGATTCCGCTCCGCGACGGACTTCGTGGCCCCCGCGGACTGCTGGGGGGATATCGGCGCCGCCGGGATGCCGCTGCACAGCGCCCTGGCCCTGATCGCCCACCGCAAGCGCTACGGCAAGGGGCCGATTTCCCTGGTCTGGGCCAGCTCCGAGTCCGGGGAGCGCGGAGCCGTCCTGCTGCGCGGCCTGGACCCGCGTAGGGACTGACACCATGCCGGTCACGATCAAAGTGAACGGCACCTGCCTATCGCTCGTCCACAAGATGAGCAACGGGATCTCCACCGCCACCATCCCGGATGTGTGCAAGACCCCAAGCCCCGGCGGCCCGGTCCCCATCCCCTACCCCAACATCGCCCAGTCCATCACCCTCTCGGATGGGACCACCACGGTCAAGGGCGATAAGGCCATGGCGGCGAACAAGGGGTCCAAGTTCGCCCTGTCCAATGGAGATCAGGCAGGGACCGTCGGGGGGGTTAAGTCCAATGTCTTCATGAAGGAAGCGACCTGGATCCTCTACTCCTTCGACGTGAAGATGGACGGGAAGAACGCCTGCCGGCTCACGGACCCGATGTTCCACAATGCGGAGAATGCGGCAAATCTGGGTGGCGTGCTTCAGAACCCCGCGATTGCTGAAGCGATAGGACAGGAGTTAGGAGACGAGATCTGCGATGCGATTTGCGACGCTCGCAACAAGGCCGACAAAGGGAAGCTTCCATCAGAGAAATTCCCAACTCTTCAGTCGTATGTCGCGAGCAAGTTCAGCAGTGGCTTCCCGCTCTTCACGCCGACGAAGCTGAATCTCTTCGTCGAGATGACCTGGAAGATCGCGCGTCGTGTCGGTGGCGCATTTGCTCCGATCATGTCGGCAACCGGACGACTGCTCTCGAACGGCATGCCCGCGCCTGGCGGACTGTTCACCGGTCTCTCCGCGGGCGCCGGCGCGCCGGGTACTACGTTCCGGCCAGACTTCACGCTGCTTAATGACGCGAGCAAGCCGGCGTCGTTCGACAACGTCAAGAAGTTCATAGAGGTGAAGTTCAAGGGCGATACGCCGACGCCG
>JBLMWY010000040.1:0-8959 GCA_050257475.1 Bdellovibrio bacteriovorus | reverse complement strand
GAAGGGATCAAGATCGCGGGCTACGTGGGCTGCCAGACCAACCGCCCCTTCGGCATCGCCGGCGAGTCCTACGAGAACCCCAAGTACCTGGACAAGCTGGTGGAATCGCTCGGCGGCGAATCCATCCCCGACTACGAGAAGAAGGTCCAGTGCTGCGGCGGGGCCCTGGCGTTCTCCGAGCCCGAGAAGTCTCAGGAGATGGTCAAGGGGATCATCGAGGCGGCCTACGACCACGGCGCCGACATGATCGTCACCCCCTGCCCGGTGTGCCAGATGAACGTCGAGGTCTACCAGGACGACATCAACGCCACCTATGGCACCAAGTTCAAGATGCCGGTGGTCTACTACTCGACCCTGATGGCGGTAGCCTATGGCCGCAGCGCCAAGGACGCGGCGCTCAACGGCCAGATCATCCCGGCCAAGCAGTTGGAGGCACTGGCGGCGAAATAGCCGTCAGTCCCGGCCTCTAACGCCACCCAAGAAGCCCGCGAAAGCGGGCTTCTTGCTTTCTGGCAGCCTTTCCCTACGCTGTACGGCCATCCCGTACGCAGAGGTAAACCAAGATGGAAACCGTCACCGTCAACCAGTTTCGCGATAGCCTTCGGGAGCATGTCGAGAAGGTCCTCGCTGACCACGAGCCGCTAAAGGTCACTCGCCACAATGGCGGCGCCTTCGTTGTCGTTGGCGCCGAAGACTGGGAGCGCGAGCAGGAGACCCTTTACGTCCTGCAGAACCGATCCCTCATGGAGCAGATTGCCCGCTCGGCACAGACCCATGCCGCGACCGCCGGGTATAGTCCAATCGAGGACGAGCTTGGTGAGTTCGATCGTTTTTGAGTGCGATACCTGGGGTCGCTACGAGGATCTGTGCATCCGCGACAGGCAACTGCAACGGAACCTGTGCCGACTGATCCAGGAGATGCAACGTGGCGACCCGGGCACCGGCACAGGCAAGCCGGAAGCTCTCAGGCACGGACTCGCCGGTCTGTGGTCCCGCCGCCTGTCCCAGAAGGATCGCCTTATCTACCGATTCGACGACTCGGCCATCTACATCTTTGCCATCGGCGGACACTACGACGATCATTGACGTTAATGGCGTTCGACCATTTCCGAAGAAGCGAGCCCTTGACTTCGAGGCGGAGGCCGTGGAGGTCTGGGCCTGCAATGAAGCGGGGGAGCTGCAATTCTTCGATCCGAGCGGCGAGCTCGATCGTTCCATCCTGGTCCCCGGCTTTCCCCTCAAGATCCAGGTCTACAACGTAGCGCGGTCGCGTTTTGATCTTGCCCCGAGGCGACCCCAACTTCCCGTTCAAGTGAGAATGGGGAAGCGTGGATGACCTTCGTTTTCGACAACAGCTATGCGCGGCTGCCGCCGCGCTTCTACGTACGACAGGCCCCGGCGTCGGTGGCGGCCCCGCGCCTGGTGCGGCTCAACGAGGCCCTGGCGGCGGACCTGGGTCTGGATCCCACTTGGCTGGGTTCACCAGAAGGGGTGGCGGTGTTGGCCGGCAACTCGGTGCCCGAGGGGGCCGAGCCGCTGGCCATGGCCTACGCCGGACATCAGTTCGGGGGCTTCGTCCCTCAGCTTGGCGACGGACGGGCGATTCTGCTCGGTGAGGTCTTGAGTCCGCGGGGCGAGCGCTTCGACATTCAGCTCAAGGGCTCGGGGCGCACCCCCTTCTCCCGTGGCGGCGACGGGCGGGCCTGGCTCGGGCCGGTCCTTCGCGAGTACATCATCGGGGAGGCCATGCACGCCCTGGGCATCCCGACCACCCGGGCCCTGGCGGCGGTCGCCACCGGCGAGTCGGTCCACCGGGAGGGGGCGCTGCCCGGCGCCGTGCTCACCCGGGTGGCCCGCGGCCACGTGCGGGTGGGGACCTTCGAATACTTCGCCGCGCGCCGGGATACGGAGGCCTTGCGACAGCTCGCCGATTACGCGATCGCCCGGCACTACCCCGAGTCCGCACAGCACGACAGGCCCTACCGGGCCTTCCTCGACGCGGTCATCGAGCGCCAGGCGGCCCTCATCGCGCAGTGGCTCGGCGTCGGGTTCATCCATGGGGTGATGAACACCGACAACATGTCGATCGCCGGCGAGACCATCGACTATGGACCCTGCGCCTTCATGGATGACTATCACCCAGGGACGGTCTACAGCTCCATCGACCGCGGTGGGCGCTATGCGTACGGGAACCAGCCGCGCATCGCCCACTGGAATCTGTCTCGGTTGGCCGAGTGTCTTGTGCCGCTGCTCGATGAGGATCCGGGCAAGGCGGTGGAGGAGGCCCAGGCGGCCATCGATGCCTTCCCCGCGCGTTTCGAGGAGGCCTATCTTGGGCGCTTCCGCGCCAAGCTGGGTCTCGCCACGGCTCATCCCGACGATGGCGACCTCGCCGCCGACCTGCTGCAGGCCATGGCCGAGACGGGCGCCGATTTCACCAATGGCTGCCGCGCCCTGTGCGATGCCGCGGAAGGGTCGGAGGGTGGCTTTCTTACGGAGCTCGGCGATAGCCGGGCCGCCACCGAGTGGCTTCAGCGCTGGCGCCTGCGGCTTGAGACCGAGGCGGCGGAGCCCGGCGCCCGCGCCGCGCGGATGCGGCGGTCAAACCCGGCCCTGATTCCCAGAAACCATCGGGTCGAGGCCGCCTTGGCGGCCGCCCTGGAGGACGACCTCGGGCCCCTCGACGCTTTGCTTGGCGTGCTCGCCTGCCCCTGGGAGGACGATCCCGCCGGTATCCCGTACCGTGCTCCGCCCAATCCCCACGAGGTCGTGCATCAGACCTTCTGTGGGACCTGAATCTGTCTAGCCTGAGATCCGATCCATGCCTGAGCAGCCGCCCCACCTGTTCGCGCCCCTCACTATCCAGTCGGTCACCCTGCGCAACCGCATCGGCGTCTCGCCCATGTGCCAGTACTCCTCGGAGGACGGGGTGGCCAACGACTGGCACCTGGTCCACCTGGGGGCGCGGGCGGCGGGGGGTGCCGGGCTGGTCATCGCGGAGGCCACCGCGGTCTCTCCAGAGGGCCGCATCACCCCTGGCTGCGCCGGGATCTGGGCCGACAAGCACATCGAGCCCCTGGCCCGCATCAACCGCTTCGTGAAGTCACAGGGGGCGGTGCCGGCCATCCAGATCGCGCACGCGGGCCGCAAGGCCTCCGCCTCCCGGCCCTGGGAGGGCGATGTCCACCTGGCCGACGACGCCGGCGGATGGCCCACCCTCGCCCCCAGCGCCCTGGCCTTCGGCGCCGGGCTGGGAAAGGTGCCGCGGGCTATGGATGAGGCCGACATCGCACGCGTCAAGCAAGCCTTCGTGGCCGCGGCCGAACGCGCGCTCGCGGCCGGGTACGAGTGGCTGGAGCTGCACGCCGCCCACGGGTATCTGGCCCATGAGTTCCTCTCGCCCCTCACCAATCAGCGCAGTGATCAGTACGGCGGCAGCTTCGACAACCGGGTACGCTTCCTCCTGGAGACCACCCGGGCGGTCCGCGCCCTCTGGCCCGAGCGGCTGCCCCTCGGCGTTCGGCTGTCCTGCACGGACTGGGTCCCCGGGGGCTGGGACATCGACCAGAGTGTCGAGCTCGCCCGGCGGCTCAAGGCTGAGGACGTGGACCTGATCGACTGCAGCTCGGGCGGTCTGGTCCCGGACGCACGGATTCCCGTGGGGCCCGGGTTCCAGGTGCCCTTCGCCGAGCGCATCCGCCGCGAGGCGGCAATCGCCACGGCCGCGGTGGGCATGATCACCGCGCCGGCCCATGCCGATGAGATCATCCGCAACGGCCGGGCCGATCTGGTGCTCCTCGCCCGGGAGCTGCTGCGGGATGCCGAGTGGCCCCTGCGCGCCGCGCGGGCGCTGGGCCAGACCGCCGCCCTTGCGCCGCCGCCCCAGTATGCCCGGGCCTGGTAAGGAGTCGGCCTTTCCCTCGGCCCATCCCTGGACCTTCGAGCAGATCATCGACCCCGATGATTGGCCAGGTCCCACAGATGACCCGGAGGCCGGCAGAACACGCTGAAGGTCTGTTGCGGCTCTTTCACCCGGGCCTGCCCTGGGCCTCGGCAGAAGCGGACCGGCCCCACACGCCACCCGCGTGCGGCGCTCACCCAACAGGGATTGTTCTACGCGGGCTCGCTCGCCACCAGTTCCTGCACGACCCTGACCGCCCCCGGCGCCGGCACCACCGATCTCCCCCTGGCCTCGAGCAGGGCCCGGGTGAAGGCGGCGCCGAGCAGCAGGATGAGCGCCGAGTAGTAGATCCAGAACAGCACGATGACCAGCGAGGCGGCCGCCCCATAGATGGAGGCGGTCGCCGTGTAGGCGAGGAAGCTCGCGATGCCGTAGCGCCCCACCGCGAACATCAGGGCCGTGACCATGGCACCCAGCCAGACATCCCCCCAGGAGAGGATGACATCCGGCAGCACCTTGAAGAGGGTCGCGATGAAGAGGACGGCGATCAGGAGCGACACCAGCCACTGGCCGCCGCTCATGACCAGCGAGGTGGCGGCGAGGCTGGTGTCCAGATAATGGCCGATGGTGCTGAGGGCGGTACCCAGCACGAAGTACAGAAGCAGCACCAGCCCGATTAGCAGCACCACCAGTAGCCCCAGGAGCCTGGTCCTCGCGAGCTGCCAGAGCCCGTTGGCCGCAGGGTTGGGCCTTACGCCCCAGAGGGCGTTCAGGGAGGCGCGCAACTGGCCGAACACGGTGGTGGCCCCGATAAGCAGGGCGCCAACCCCCAGCAGGGTCGGGATCAGCCCCGTCGCCTGCAACCGCGACAGCAGCACCGCCTGCTCGATGGCCCCGGCCGCCTCGGGTCCGATGGTCTCCTGGAGCTGGGCCACGATCTCGCCCTGGGCGGCACCCTCGCCCAGCACGACACCGATCACCGCCACGGCGACGATTAGGGTGGGGGCCAGGGAGAAGAGGGCGAAGAAGGCGAGCGCCCCCGCATGGCTGAAGGCGTCGTGGTGCAGCCAGAGGCGGAGCGTATTGCGGGGGACCCGCAGCCAATCGCGTCGATTCAGCATCCGCACCTCCGTCTCACATCAGGTGCCCGGCGGGCGATAGCCGAGCTTGGCGGAGATCTCGCCCCCGGCGGCCATCACCTCCGGAACCCACGCGAGGCGTCGCCGCTCGATGGGGGCGGAGACGGAGAGGCCACCGATGACATTGCCCGTGGCGTCGTGGAGCAGGACCCCGATGCAGCCCACGTCGATCTCCGCCTCCTCGTTATCCAGGGCATAGCCTTGGGTTAGGGCCGCGCGGCATTCCGCCACGAGCCGCGGCAGGTCGCTGATGGTGTTGCGGGTGTACGCGGGGAGGTTGGTGCGCTGGGCGTAGGCGCGGATGCCCTCCTCACCGGCGGCCCCCAGGATCAGCTTGCCCACGGCCGTGACATGCAGCGGCGCCCTGGCCCCCACCAATTGCTGGACATGGATCATGCGGTTGGGGGTGGCCTTCTCGATGTAGACCACCTGGTCCCCCTCGCGGATGGTGAGGTTCACCGTTTCACCCAGCCGGTCCCGCAGCGCCTCCATGATGGGCAGGGCGACGGCTCGCAGGTCCACGTTGCCGTGCAGCCGCACCCCGAGCTGGAGTAGCCGCAACCCCAGGCGGTAGCGGCCCGCTGCATCCCGCTCCACGAAGCGGTTCTGAATCAGGGAGGCGAGGATCCGGTGGGCCGTTGAGGGGTGCAGCCCGGTCTCGGCGCTCAGGACCTTGAGGCTCACCGGCTCCGGGTAGCGGGCCAGGGCATCGAGCAGGGCGGCGGCCCGGTCGATGACCTGGATGCGCCCGCCCGGATTGTCCCCTGGGGTCTCTTCTTGGATCACGCCTTTCTAGGTTCCCGTTCGGGGTGTCGCGATGCCGAAGCCTGGCTTGCTAGGGCACTGCCGAGGTCACTCAGACATCCAGATTACGCCAAACGAGAGCAATTCTCTCCATATTTCGTATCGTGGGAATGGTTTCTGGCGGCATCCGCCAGAGAAAGGCCTTTTGCGAACAAGAAACTCGGGCTTCGCGAGGGCTGCGGGGCCAAAATTTCGCAATGCGCAATCTCCTTTGCATTGTGAAATTCTGCTCGCGTAGCTAGCTTAGGCCCAACGTCGAGACGCGCTGCGCTCGCCCACATCCACCGACAGACCCGAGGACAACGCGATGGCCACCCCCGCCGCCCTGCTGACCCGACCCGCCCCCCATTTCTGCACCGGAATGCTGCACTACGACGCGGTCCCCGCGGACTTCCACCGGTTGGGCGTCGAGCCCGCGATTCCGGAGGGCGCCCATGCCATTCCAGAGATCGATGAGGCGGCGGTCTTTCAGACCCAGCTCGTGGCGGATGCCCTGCGCTACACGACCCTGCAGCTCTGCGCCTCCAAGGAGTCCGGCCACCCCGGGGGCTTCGCGAGCAGCGCCGACGCCTACGCCGCCCTGGTGATGCTCGGCCACACCAACATCGTGACCGAGGTGGGCCACCACGCCCCTGGCTTTTACAGCGCCATGTTCCTGGACGGCTCCCTGGAGGCCATGGGCATCCACACCATGGAGCATCTCCAGGAACGGTTCAGGGAGCGGGATGGGCTGCTCGGCCACCTCTCGGGTGCCATCCCCGGGCTGCTGGCCCCCGCCGGACCCCTGGGCCAGGGCCAGCACTTCGCCATGGCCGGGGCCTATCTGCATCGGGACCGGCTCTTCCCCTGCACCATCGGCGACGGTGGGCTCGGCGAGCCCTACATCCTGTCGGCCATGAAGCACTTCCACACCAGCTACCCGGAGGTGACCAACTTCCTGCCGGTGCTGATCTGGAACGGCTACAGCCAGGAACACCACTCGATGGTGTCCCTGATGAGCAACGAGCAGATGGTGGCCTACTGGCGGGCCCACGATTTCCAGCGGGTCATCCTGATCGACGCCAAGGCGTTCGACGACGCGGGCCAGGCAGGCGCCTACGTGGATAGCACCCGGTTCGGGCCCGAGGCCCGGCGTAACTTCACGCGGGCGGTGCTCGAGGGGATGCAGCAGGCCGCCGATTCGGCCCTGTCCGGCACCCTGACCGCGGTGATCGTCAAGCAGCTCAAGGGGGCGGGCGTCCACGCCCAGGGGGCCAAGTCCCACAACCTCTACCCCGGCGACCACGCCGCCAAGCCCAACATCGCCGAGGCCCTGCAGCGCCTGGCCCTTGCCCCCGAGGCCTGGGAGCTGGTGCGCACCAACCTCTCCCGCGCCGGTGGCGGCCCGGCCGGCTCCACCGTGGTGACGGAGCTGGAGCGGACGCCCTCGGCCGTCGGCGAGCTACCGATGCAGGCCTTCGCCCCCGGGGAGAAGGCGGTGCCAGCCTCGGCCATGGCCGCCATGGTGGCCGCCCTGGGTGAGCGCGATCCGCTGTTCGTGGTGACCAACGCCGACGGCAATGAGGCCTCCAACATGAAGGTCATCAACGACCGGCTGAAGATCCGTCATCCCACGGAGGACGGGCTCTACAATCAGTCGCCGACCGGCCAGGTCTATGAGCCACTCAACGAGGACGCCTGCGCCGGCTTCGCCGCGGCGCTCGCCCTGTTCGGCGGGCGCTCGCTCTGGCTCTCCTATGAGAGCTTCGCCATCAACGGCTGGCCCATCGTCCAGACCGTGGCCCAGGCCATGGCGGAGCTGCGGCGCAAGACCCCCGCGGTCGTCTCCATGTTCACCGCCGGGGCCCTGGAACAGGGGCGCAACGGCTGGACCCACCAGCGCCCGGAGATCGAGAACTACATTGGCGGCCAGATGCGCAACGGCAACAGCTATCTCCTCTACCCGGCCGACGCCAACATGATCCAGGCGGCCTACGGCTGGGCGGTGGCACAGCACAACAAGTGCATCAGCATCGTGGCCTCCAAGTCCGCGCTGCCGGTCTACACGAACCCGGAGCAGGCCCGTGAGGCCGTCGAGTCCGGTGCCGTCGTCCTCTACCAAACCCCCGCCGGCCAGGGCGGCGAGCGGCCCCTGGTCGTCTTCGCCGTGACCGGCGACATGGTGCTGCTGCCGGTCTTCGAGGCCAAGGACCGCCTGGAGTCGGCGGACTTAAGGGTGCGCATCGTCGCGGTGGCCAATCCGCGCCGGCTCTTCCGTGCCACGGACGTGGCCTGGGCCCACAGCGCCGAGCCCGACGGGGCCTTCATGGACGACGCCGCCTTCGCCGCCCTGTTCGACGGCGCTGCCCTGATCGGCGTGAGCGGGGGCGGCACCCTGGCCCTGGAGCCGGTGCTGCTGCGCTCCCGCGCCGCGGCCCGGGACCTGATCGGCTGGCAGCGCGGCGAGACTACCGCGAGCCCCGCCGAGATCATGGCCTACAACGGCATCAGCCCCGAGGCCCTGGCCGAGCGGGCCATGGCGCTGGTCGGTGCCGCGGCGCTGGAGGAGGCGGCCTGACGCAAGACCGGTAGGTCGGACTTCAGTCCGACCGGGGGCCAATGACCGCCCCAGGCCTGGTTGTGGCGGCCAGGGGTGGTCGGCCCGTTCCGATCAGCCTTGTCGGGCTGAAGCCCGACCTACGAAGGGGGGATCCCGTGAGCGAATCCACGACCAAAATCATCGCCATCGACGACGACCCGACTGGGTCCCAGACGGTCCACGGTTGCCTGCTCCTCACCCGCTGGGACCCGCGGACCCTGCGCGAGGCCCTCCTCGACGACTCGCCCCTGTTCTTCGTGCTGAGCAACACCCGTGGCCTGGGCGCGGAGGAGGCGGCGGCCGTGACCCGGGAGATCTGCGTCAACCTGCGCTCCGCCCTGGCGACGCTCGCGGCGGAGGGGCAGCGGATCCAGCCGGTGGTTGTGAGCCGGTCGGACAGCACGCTGCGCGGCCATTACCCGGTGGAGACGGACGTGATCGCCGAGGAGCTGGGCCCCTTCGATGCCCACTTCCTGGTCCCGGCCTTCTTCGAGGGTGGACGCATCACCCGCGCAGGGGTGCACTATCTGCTGGTGG
>JBLMWY010000039.1:0-3441 GCA_050257475.1 Bdellovibrio bacteriovorus | reverse complement strand
GGGCGCCGGGCCAGTTTGGCTTCTGCTCAGCCTTTCCGCAGGGACTCGACCCAGCCGGCGATGATCTGGTTCGGTCCTTCCACCGGGGCCTCGAGCCAGGAGATGACGAAGCGGTCTTGGGTCTCCACCACCGACAGGGCCCGGGGACGTACCGCCGCGATCAGGGCGTTGGGGATGGCGTTGCTCAGGCAGAAGATCAGATGCTTGCTGCCGCGGATCTCGTCGGCCACCTTGCCCTCGGGCAGGGCCTTGACATGGGCGAGATGATCGAACACGGCGATGTCGGATGCGCCCGGATGGGCCTGCACACGGACGCGCAGACGCGCGACGACGTCGTCGACGGTCGCGCAGTCGGTGTCGGCCTTGGCGATCTCCTCAACGAAGACAGGGTATTTGTCGAGAAATTGGATCTTGCTCATGGAGGGTCCTCAAGTGGGGTAAGGGACGTTTGGGATCTCAGGCGGATGCCGCCGTATTGAGCCTCAAGGGGAGGTACAGCGGGCACCGGCCGACCAGACCGGTGAGGAGCGGCACCAGGCCGAGTGCCCCCCACCAGTTCTGCGCGTAAAGGCCCAGCGCGATCAGCGCGAGGCCGAGGAGGAGGCGGACGATGCGGTCGATGCCGCCCACGTTCTTGGTCATGACTCGCTGCTCCGAATTTGGGTGGGGATTAAGGTCGCCAACTCGCACCCAGGCGACGGCTTGAGCACTATTCGAACCCGGATCCCTGGTCCGCCGCACTGACAATTGTCAGACTGCCCTGCTAGGGCAATCCGCGGTCGGGCGGCGCCTGCGATTCGGCGGGGGAGGGTGAGCAGTGGCGACACCAGAGACGACAGGGTGGCCCAGAAGTGGCGAGTGCAGACGGCCAGAGTCGCCCGGGAACCCGCATTGACCAGGCCCCCCGGCAGCGCGGAAACTAGCGCGCCGTCTGTCCACCCGCCATTTGCGACTACTGGAGGACCCTATGCTGGAGCGTCTGATCGAGCGCCTGCTTTTCTCGAGCCGCTGGCTGCTGGCGCCCATCTACCTGGGGTTGTCTCTGACCCTTCTGGTGCTGGGGGTCAAGTTCTTTCAGGAGCTCTGGCACCTGCTCGGCCACATCTTCGAGATGGCCGAGTCCGACATGATACTGGTGGTCTTGGCACTCATCGACCTGTCCCTGGTCGCCAGCCTGGTGGTGATGGTGATGTTCTCGGGCTACGAGAACTTCGTCTCCCGGATCGACGTGCGCGGGAGCGGGGACAAGCTGGACTGGCTGGGCAAGCTCGACGCGGGGACCCTCAAGCTCAAGGTGGCGGCCTCCATCGTGGCCATCTCCTCCATCCACCTGCTCCAGGCCTTCGTCAACATCCCCCAGATCCCGAACGACAAGCTCCTGTGGTACGTGGTGATCCACCTCACCTTCGTGGTCTCGGCCCTGCTGCTGGGGGTGCTGGACCGACTGGCCTTCGCTTCCCACCGGAGCCATGGCCCTGACGAGCACCTGGACACAAAGCACTCCTAGGACGCGCCTACGCCAGAGGGCCTAGGCGGCTCCAGGCTCCCCGTGGCCACGATGCGATCCCGTCCCGCGGCCTTGGCACGGTAGAGGGCCTGGTCCGCCCGCTGGAGCATGGCCGCGCCGAGGCTGGCGGGATCCGCCGACCGGTCCGCTGCTTCGAGGGGTGAGATCCCGCCCGAGAGGGTGACCTTGATCCGCTCCCCGCCGGGGAGATCGATCGGGCTGTCGGCGACCCCCCGACGGATGCGCTCCGCCACCCCGACCGCATCGGGCTCGGTGGTGCGGATCAGGAAGACCGCCAGCTCCTCGCCGCCGTAACGCACGCGCAGATCGCTGCTGCGAAGCTGGCCCTTGATGCGATCCGCCACCTTCCGCAGCACCTGATCCCCGGCCGGGTGCCCGTGCTGGTCGTTGATCCGTTTAAAGTGGTCCAGGTCCAGCATCAGGCAGCACAGGGGCTCCCGGTAGCGAATGGCTCGGGCGACCTCCTGGGGGAGCCGCTGATCCAGGTAGCGCCGGTTCTGCCAACCCGTCAGCAAATCCGTGTAGCTGCTGACCACCAGCCGCTCCCGGTTCAGGGCGTTTTGCAGGCAGAGGGAGGCGACCCCCGCGAGGTGGACCAGAAAATCGCTGGCGTGGTGGCTCGTGTAGCGATTGGGATCGGCGCTCGCCAGGTTCAGGCTGCCGAACAGGATCCCCTGGGCGGCGAGGGGCAGCACGGCCACGCTGCCGAAGCGGCGTCCGGGACTGAAGAGCTCCCTGTGCTCGCGTCGGTAGGGGCCGAGCCAAGCGCTCGCCCGTGGGCCGATCGGGAGCCCCCAGGGGGGCGGGGCGTCGGTGAGACGGAGACCAGGGATCACGGGTAAGGGCAAGGCGTCCGTCTGGAGCAGCCCCCGGATCTCCTGGTTAGGGTCGTGGAGGCGCAGGGTCACCTGTTCTAGACGGAGACGATCCCGGGTTCCCTGGACCATGAGTCCAAGCAGGCCCGGGAGGGAGCCAGCATCGAGCATGGCCAGCTCGAGGGCATGAAAGCGACGGAAGATCTTTTCGTTCTTCTCCGCCTCCGATGCCAGGGCCTGGAGCTCGTGACGCAGGCGTCGATTCTCCAGTACCAGCGCCGCCGAGCTCTGTTCGGAGCGCTGTTCGGAACCCGGTTCGGGGCCCCGCCCGCGGTGCTGTCGAGGCCCCGGCGTCGTTTGCTCGTCCATCGGCTCGAATGGGACCTCTCAGGTGGTGGTGGAGTAGATTCCGCGCAAAGAAGACGGCTCAGATCCCTGATTTCAGATTGCGGGAGTGGAGGTTACAGTCGCATGTCCGTGGAGACTGTGCTTTGGGTCCTGGAACTTCAGGGTCGCCCTCCGCTCCCAGGACGCGGTGGTCGATGGGACGCTTCGGACGAGGGCCCTACCATCGGCCCATGTCCGGCTCCATCTCACGAGAAACCGCGATAGCCCTACGAACGCCAACCCCGGCCCATGTGCGAGCGTTCATGACCCCGGTCCGCGTCACCCGCCAACCGCCGCCACCCGTCGACCATGGTGCCAAGCAGGCGGCCGCGCCACTCACCCATCACCAGATCCTGGCCCTCATGGGGCCCTTCGCGCGCCGTGAGCGACACCTGGATCTGACCGCCAGCCGGCGCGAGGAGCGGCGTCTGGTGTTCAAGGCGCGGCAGCTCCCGTCACCTGGACCCGGCCTGCCCCCCTTGCGGGAAGAGCTGACCCTAGAGGTGCCCGAGCGGGCCGAGTATCGGCTTATCCGAGGGCTGACCGGGCCGGCGACGGGTACCGAGCCCCCCCTGAGCGCGATCCTCACGGCCCTGGGCCCTGATCTCGAGACCCTGTTGGAGCAGGTGGAGCAGGTCTCGCCGGAGCGGCATTTCCGCCTCTGCGAGGGCACCGTTGTGGCCCTGAGCTTCGAACTTGGCAAGCGGTATC
>JBLMWY010000038.1:0-10845 GCA_050257475.1 Bdellovibrio bacteriovorus | reverse complement strand
CGTCCTCCCGGGTCTGTAGGATGGCGAGCACCCCGGAGCCGCTCGGGCGGCGGATTGCCACCCGCCAGGGTTGACCGCTGCGATTGCCGATGGCCCGCAGGTCGCCGCCGATCTGGACCAGGGCATGGCGAACCCCGAGCTCCCTCAGGGCGTCGATGGCCAGGTCGATGGCATAGCCCTTGGCCAGTGATCCGAAGTCGAGCTTGAGGGCGGGATTGGTGCCCTGAAGCTCCAGTCCCTGGATGCGGATATCGGACATCTGGGGATTGGCCTGAACCAGACGCTGGATGGACCTTTGGCTCGGTGGTGGCTGGCACTCGGGGGTCTCGGTATGGAATCCCCAGAGCTCGATCAGGTTTCCGATGGCCGGATTGAAGAGCCCGCCACTCTGCTCGGCATAGCGCTGGGCGAGGCGCACCAGGGGCATGACCGACGGCGGGGCGACGAAGGGCTCACCCTTGGGCAAGAGCTGGTTGACTCGGCCCATGGGGCCGGGCTCCCAGGCGTTCCAGGCCCGGTGCATGAACTCGAAATCCTGCCGGATGGCCGCCGCGGCGCGCTCTGCCTGGTCGGGGTTGACCCCCACCAGGCTTAGGTCCACCTGGCTGCCGAAGGCGTTGAAGCGCGTGGTGGTGACAGGGGTCTCGCCCCGGCAGCCAGCGACCAGCAGACCGGAGAGTAGGAGCAGGGTGGCGACGAGGGTCCGTCTGCCGAGCGGCAGGCTAGCGGCCTGGGGTCCTGGATACTGCATCGGCGGCTCTCGGGGGAGTGACTCTGCGGCCGGCCGGGTGGCCGCGGTGACGCCTCAAGGCGCCGCGAGGCGGGGGGCGATGGCGTCCATCAGGTCGCCCGCAATGTCCAGCCCAAACTGGGCGTCCAGCTCGCGGATGCAGGTGGGGCTGGTGACGTTGATCTCGGTCAGATAGTCCCCGATCACGTCCAGACCGGCGAACAGGATGCCCCGAGCGCGCAGCGCCGGGCCGACCTGAGCGGCGATCCAGCGGTCCCGTTCCGTGAGTGGACGACCCTCGGCCGAGGCCCCGGCCGCCAGGTTGCCCCGGGTCTCACCCGGTGCCGGGATGCGTGCCAGGCAGTAGGGGACCGGCTCCCCATCGATCATGAGCACCCGTTTGTCGCCGTCGCGGATCTCGGGCAGGAAACGCTGGGCCATGCAGAAGCGCTGGCCGCGCTCGGTGAGGGACTCGACGATCACGCTCAGGTTCGGGTCCCCGGGACGCGCCACGAAGACATTCGCCCCGCCCATGGCGTCGAGGGGCTTGAGGACGATGTCGCCCTCGGCCTCCTGAAAGGCGCGCACATCCGCGAGCCGGCGGGTGATCAGGGTCGGCGGTGTGCACTGGGGGAAATCCAGGGTGAAGACCTTCTCGTTAGAGTCCCGCAGGCTGCGGGGGTCGTTGATCACCCAGGTGCCCGCCCGTTGGGCCTGCTCCAGCAGATAGGTGGCGAAGACATATTCCATGTCGAAGGGCGGATCCTTGCGCATCAGCACCGCGTCCAGGGTGTCGAGGGGGCGGGTCTCCTCGCCGAGGAGGCGGAACCAGCCGGACGGATCGTCCGCGACCTCCACCTGCCGCATCCGTGCCCGGGTGCGGTTGGCGACGACGAAGAGGTCGCCCACCTCCATGTACCACAGCCGCCAACCGCGGCGTTGCGCCGCGAGCATCATCGCAAAGGTGCTGTCCTTCTTGATGTTGATGGACCCCAGGGGGTCCATGACGACGCCGAGCTCCACTGTCATGGCCGCGAGTGTACTCCAGCCTCGGGGTGCTGTCAGGGACCCTGTCGGCGTCCGGGAGGCCCGCCGCGCCGGCTCATCGGCCGATGCGCCCCGGCCCGGGATGGCGCCCGACGCGTCCCGCGCTCGCCCGTCCCGGCGTCGGTATCCCCGATCCCCTCCTGGTCCCTTCGGATCACAAAACCCCGGGGCGGGAGGCCACGACTTGCGGGACGGTGACGGTGTTCTCATCGGTGCCTATGGCCCACTTGGTACAAGGAAGACCGCTCTTTCGGGGGTATCGGCCGGCTCCGGATCGGGTAGCCGGGCGCTGGAGGCAAGGCGGTGCTGGCTCTGCCTTGAGCCGCGCAATCTGGAGGGTCCAAAGGTTGAGCGATCGGGGGATTACACGGGCCGCTGGCGGCCGCACCGGCCAGGCGGGGAGCCGCTGTGCCGGGGGGGCTCGCAGGAGGGCGCTCCCGTGACGGCCGGTCCGGCCGATGGTGCAACGGGTGCCGGCGGGCGGGTGCTGGTCATCGACGACAGCAAGACCATACGCCGCACCGCCGAGACCCTGCTCGCCAAGGCGGGCTATGAGGTGCAGACCGCCGAAGATGGTTTCGAGGCCCTGGGCAAGGTCCTGGAGTTCCGTCCTGACGTGGTCTTCCTCGACATCATGATGCCGCGACTCGATGGCTATCACACCTGTGCGCTGATCAAAGGCAACGCTGCTCTGCGCCATATCCCGGTGGTGATGCTCTCCAGCAAGGACGGACTCTTCGATCGCGCCAAGGGCCGTCTGGTGGGGGCCGAGCTCTATCTCTCGAAGCCGTTCACCGGTGAGGAGCTGTTGGAGGCGGTCAAGCGTCACCTGAATCCGGAAGCCCGGCAAACGGCCTAGTGGGGCCGTGGGCCCGATCCTGAGGCCGGACCCCGAGGCTCGCGAGGCACGAGCGGGTTCCCATCGCCAGCTGCGCACAAGAACCATGAAACGCTTCTTCCAGAAAGACGACGCCAATCCGGAGGCTCCCGTGGGCGGACGGTCGGGGACCCCTGCGACGGTGCTAGTGGTGGACGACTCCCCCACCGAGACCCGGATCTTCGTCAATGCGCTGGTCAAGGCCGGCTTCCGGGTGGAGACCGCCTCCAACGGGGAGCAGGGGGTCGAGATGGCGCGGCGCCTGCGCCCCGACCTAATCCTGATGGATGTGATCATGCCGGTGCTCAACGGCTTTCAGGCAACCCGCATGCTCCACCGGGACGAGACCACGGCCGCCATCCCCGTGATCATGGTCACGACCAAGGATCAGCAGACGGATCGCACCTGGGGGCTGCGCCAGGGGGCGGTCGACTATCTGGTGAAGCCGGTGGACACCGCCGAGCTCATCGCGCGCATCCACGGACTGCTGCGGGGCTAGGCCATGGCTTCCAGCCTTCCCCCGGAGTCTTCGGCTGTGCCCCGCGAGGGGCCGGATCTCTATCGGCTGATCGCCGATCTGGACGGGCAGTTTCGGGGGCTTGGCACGCGCCTGCCCGGCGAGGCGCCCTTCGAGCCCACCTGGGCGGGGGTCCTGTTTCGCATTCAGGCATCCCTGCTGCTGGCCCCCCTGGGCCAGATCGTTGAGGTGCTGGAGCCGCCCGCGGAGATCACGCCGATCCCGGGGACCCGGTCCTGGGTGGTGGGGGTGGCGAACAACCGGGGTACCTTGCTTCCCATCTTCGATCTGTCGGTGCTGGTGCACGGGGGAACGGCCACGCCCCGTCCCACCGACCGCATCCTGGTGGTCCGGCAGGAGGACATCCCCTGTGGTCTGCTGGTGAATGAGGCGATCGGGATCCGCCATTGCCTGACCGCCTCGCGCCTCGCCGAGCCGCCCTTCGGGCTCGGGGTGCTCAGCCCCTTTGTGGAGGCGGCCTATCCCCTCGACGCCGAGGTGGTGCCGGTGCTGGCGCTGGATCGATTGATGGCGGACCCGTTGCTGCAGGTGGCCGAGATGTGACGGTGCTCGGGACGGGGCACGATCAAAACTGGGGATCCTGAGTCGAGGGTCGGCCCCACCCCCACCCCCCTGGGGGGCCTCGGCCCCCAAGGGTGGGACCATTCAACGAGACCGGGAGTCGGTGCGAGATGGCGAAGCGAACCAAGATAACGGCGGGCAAGACCGGGGCGAGCCGGGCACGGGGACTGGCGATTCTGCTGTCGCTTCTGGCGGTGGCGTTCGCGCTCCTGGCCCTGGTTTCCTACCTCCTGACCAGTAGCGTGGACGATCGCAACGCGCGCCTCTCCCTGGCGGCGGCGGCCCAGAAGTCATTGGCCCAGCAGATGGCTCGCTCGGCCGGCGAGGCGGTGCTAGGGGAGGGCCCGGCCTTCGGGCGCCTGCGGCAGGAGCGGGATCGCTTCCAGGCGGGGATGGATACGCTCACGGGCGGCTCCCCTAGATCCGGGCGTGCGCCGGCCCTGTCCCGGGTGGCACCCGAGCTGGAGGCGGCGGGGCAGGCCTGGCAGTCCTACCGGGCGGAGGCCGATCGAATCCTGGGCGCCGAGGCGGATATCCTGGCGATGCATGAGCAGATCCAGGGCACGGGATCGCGTCTGCCGGAGCTGGGCCTGGCCATGAGCCGAGCGGCGGAGCTGATCGCTAAGGAGGGTGGCGCCGGCTCCGAGGTCCTGGAGGCGGGGCGCCAGCTCGCCCGGGTGGAGGCGATGAAGTCCGCCCTGGCTGGGTTACGGGCCGGTGGCTCGGAGGCAAAATCGGCGATCGATGCCGGCACCCAGATGGCGGATGAGTTCGCCGCCGTGTTGAAGCGGCTCACCCAGCAGGCGGGTGCCGGCGGCCAGTCCGGGGCCCGCGAGGCATTGGAGGAGACGGCACGACTCTTCGCCGCTATGCGCTCCGGGGCCGATCAGATGGTCAAGCTGGTTCCGGCCGCCCTCCCGGCCATCGAGTCCTTGCCGGCCATGAAGGCGGCTGGTGTCAAGCTCGACGGTGCCCTGGACCGTCTGGTGGAGGCCTACCGCCAGGCCCCCGGGGAGCTGCGGGTGGGACCAGTGGGCCTCGGCCCCTGGGCGGTGCCCTTGTTCAGCATCCTGGCCGTGCTCACGGTGCTGGTCCTCGGGGCCCGCACCCTGACCGACGCCCGGCGCCAGGAGGCCGCCTCGCGGGCCCAGACCGAGCGCGACGAGCAGGCCATTCTGCGGCTCCTGGACGAGATGGGCGACCTGGCCGACGGCGACCTCACGGTGGAGGCCACGGTCACCGAGGACAAGACCGGGGCCATCGCCGACTCGATCAACTATGCGGTGGAGGCCTTGCGGGGGTTGGTGACCACCATCAACCAGACCGCGGACAAGGTCAGCCGATCGGCCCAGGAGAGCCGTTCCATCGCCCTGCGTCTGGCGGAGGCCAGTGCGGTCCAGTCCGATCAGATCAACCAGACCTCCGGGGCCATCGAGTCACTCACCCAGCAGATCGACGAAGTGGCGAAGAACGCCGGAGAATCCGCCGAGGTGGCCTCGCGCTCCGTGGAGGTGGCGGGGCGTGGCGCCCAGACGGTGCGCGATACCATCCAGGGCATGGACGGCATCCGCGAGCAGATCCAGGAGACCTCCAAGCGTATCAAGCGCCTGGGCGAGTCCTCCCAGGAGATCGGCGAGATCGTGGAGCTGATCGACGACATTGCCGACCAAACCAACATCCTGGCGCTCAACGCCGCCATGCAGGCGGCCATGGCCGGCGAGGCGGGGCGCGGCTTCGCGGTGGTGGCCGATGAGGTGCAGCGGCTCGCCGAGCGCTCCCGTAACGCCACCAAGCAGATCGAGGTCCTGGTGCGCACCATCCAGGCGGACACCAACGAGGCGGTGAGCTCCATGGAGGCGAGCACCGCGGGCGTGGTGGAGGGGGCCAACCTGGCGGAGAACGCGGGCGATGCCCTAAGGGAGATCGAGAACGTGTCCGCCTACATCGCCGAGATCACCAAGCGGATCGCGGACTCCGCCCAGCGTCAGTCGCGCCAGGCCGCCGAGATCAACGGCACCGTGCAGGCGATCCGGGGCATCACCGAGGAGACGGCAGACGGCACCCGGCGGTCCGCGGCCTCGGTGGAGGAGCTGGTGCACCTCGCCACCGAGCTGCAGCATTCCGTGGCCGGCTTCCGGCTCCCCTGACGCGGGCCCCGCACGCAGGCGCGCGTCGCGATCCCCGGGGGCAAAGGTTCCATGGCAGAGAAGGCTGTCGGCGGTCTGAAGTGGGTCAGCGGCGAGATCGCCGCGACCCTGCGCCGGGTCCGTGACCTGGTTGAGACCCACGGGGCGAGCGGCGACCCCGCCCGGATGAAGGACGCCGTGGACGCCCTGCTGGAGGTTCGCGGCGTCCTCATGGCCCTGGAGCTCACCCTGCCGGCGCGTCTGGCGGAGGAGATGCAACGCCTCGCGGAGGCCCTGGCGGAGGGGCAGGTCCAGAGCCCGGAGGGAGCGGCCGAGGCCCTGATGCTCGCCCTGATTCAACTGCCCAGCCACCTGGAACGAATGGAGGCGGGCTCGGACCTGCCCCCCTTGGCCCTATGGCCCACCATCAACGACCTGCGTGAGTCCCGTGGAGCTCCCCCCCTGACCCAGGCGGAGCTGCTGGTGCCCGGCTCGGTTCTGGCGGAGGACGCCGAAACGGAGCTGACCGCGGAGGCCCTGGAGGCGCTCGCCGGGGTCGTCCGCAAGGTGCGCCCCCATTTCCATCGTCACCTCCTGGACTGGTACCGTCCGACCACCAGCGACGACGGATTGCTGAATCTCAGGCGCCTGTTCCATCAGCTTCACCGTTACTTCGAGGACGGCGTCCTCGCGGATCTGTTTCGCCTCGCCGAGGCCTTCGCGGAGGCCCTGCAGGAGGGCCAGGTTGCTGGCGGCACCGCTGCCAAGCCGCTGATCGGGCGGCTGGACCGGGTCTTCAAGCCCCTCACTCAGGCGCCGCCGGATTGGCCCGAGGCCCAGGCCCAGGAGCTGGTGGACGAGCTTTTGAATGCCCTGGCCCACGGGGAGGTGCAGACCCCCGTGGTGGTCGAGCTGCAGGGTCGCTACGGGCAGACCGCTGGGCTTGGGGACCTTCCCGAAGCGATCAGCGAGGCCCTGGCCGGGCTCGCCGGCACCGTGCTCCAGGAGCTCGGCACCATCAAGGAGCGGTTGGACCTCTTTGTGCGCAGCGAGCGCGCGGACCGCACCCCCCTGGACCAGATCCGAGTGAGTCTGCGCGATCTCGCCCGAACCCTGGACGTGGCCAACACGGGGCGTCTGCCGGGGCGATTGCGGGACCTGGCGGACGGGTTCGGGGACCTGGCCATGTCCGACGCGGGGGAGGATGCCGTGCGGCTCGAGCCCCTGGCGGCGGAGCTGCTGGGGATTGAGGCGGTGCTCCAGGCCTATGCCGATCACCGCCGGCCCCCCGAGGGCACCGGCGCCCTGTCCGGGGCCTTCGCCGCCGAGCTGCGCTCGGCGACCGTTCAGGAGGCCCAAGGCGAGCTGGCACGGGTCAAGGAGGTCATCCTGGCCTGCCACGACCAGGGACGACGCCCGGCGACCCTGGGCCAGGTGCCGGATCTGCTCACCAACATCGCCGGTGCACTCCGGGTCCTCGGGGACGACGGCGCCGGGAGTCTCGCCGAGGGCATCGCGGGCCTGATGCGCCGCCGTTTTGTGCAGCCGGAGCAGTGGCCGCGGGAGGAGGAGCTCATCCTGCTGGCGGACGCCATCGCCGCCCTCGAGCTTCATATCGAGCGCTTGTCAGACGGCTGGTCGTCCGGGGACGACCTGATCGCCCGCGGCCAGGAGTCCTTGACGAGCCTGGATGCCCTGCCGGTGCAAGGTCCCCGGGTGGCCTCCCCGCATGACATCGCGATGCCGGCCGGTGGCGCCTCGGGGTCGCCGCCCCAAGCAGACGCCGGCGGCGCCGTGCCTGCCGACCAAGAGGCCGGCATTGCGCAGGAGTTCCTAGAGATCTTCCTGGAGGAGGCCCGCGAGGAGACCGCCTCGGCGGCGGAGCGGCTCGGCCGCTGGCGGGCCGATCCGGGGGACCGGGAGGCCCTGACGACCCTGAGGCGGAGCTTCCATACCCTCAAAGGCAGTGGCCGGCTGGTGGGTGCCGATGGCGTGGCGGAGCTCAGCCAGGCGGGTGAAGCGCTGCTCAATCGGGTCATTGAGGGGGACCTGGAGGCGGGCCCCGAGCTGGTGGACCTGATCGGCGAGGCGGTCGAGCGGCTGCCCGAGCTGATCTCGGCCGAGGCCGAGGGCCGGCGAGTGGTGGTGGCGGATTGGGTTCAGCGAGCCGAACGTCTGCGCACCGGCGCGGGCGCGACCCTGGCTCCCGATGGACAGCCGGGGGCCAACGTCATCCCCTGGCCGGGCGGGCCCCGCGCACCGGAGCCCAACGAGCAACCAGCACCAGGCGGCGAGCCGGCCCAGCCACTGGATCTGGAGCCCCCGATTGCGCCGGAGGCGTACCCGAGTGGCGCCCAGGCCGATGAGATCACGGCCACCGGGGCCATGCTGTCGGACCACGAAAGCCAGTTCGTGGCGGACGAGGAGCTCCTGGAGATCTTCCGGACAGAGACCGACGAGCACCTCGAGGCCCTGCGGGGCTTCCTGAAGGCGGCGGCGGCCGGCGGCGAGCGGGTTCCGGGCGAGCCTGTGGTGCGTGCCCTTCATACCCTGGCCGGCAGCGCGCGCATGGCCGGCATCGACTCCATCGCGGATGTGGCCAAGCCGCTGGAGCGCCGACTGCGGGCCCATCAGGACGCCGCTAACCCCCTGGCCGACGGGCTGCTTGACCTGCTTGCCCGGGCGGTGGAGGGCATTGCTGCCCGCATCGCCGAGATCCCGGGTCCGGGGCAGGGGGCCGCGGACCTGCTCGCCCTGGGATGGATACTGGCCCAGCCGGAGGGCGAGACACTCCAGGTCGCGGCGCAGACGGCCAGGCTGGAGGAGGCGTCCGCCAAGGTAGAGGCCGCCCTCGACGCGGAGTCGCTGCTGGTGCTTGCGCCTGCCGAGGAGCCAACCGATCTCGCCGCCGCGTCGGCTCAGCCGGCGGGGCGGTCAGTGGCCCTGGAGCCCCGGGTGGAGCTGGCGCCGGAGCCGTCCATAGAGCCGCCAACTGGGCAGCCCCTCGCGGAGCAGCCCCTGTCCCCGGCGGAGACGCCCGCGCACGCGGATGGGGCCCAAGCGCCGGCGGCGATGTCCGCCCTTTGGGCTGAGGCGCCGCGGGCAGCGGAGGGGCCCATTGAGACCAAGGGCGCTGAGACGGCACCCCCTGCCTCGACGGTCGCGCCCGAGGGCGAAGGCGGGGACGACTTCGAGCCCCAGCCGGCGGATGAGGAGCTCAAGAATCTGTTCCTGGAGGACGCCCGAGACCTGCTCGACGGCATCGACGCCCAGATCCGGGAGTGGCAGTTCGCGCCCCAGGAGCTGGGGATCCTCGACGGCCTAAAGCGCAACCTCCACACCCTGAAGGGGAGCGCCCGGCTGACCGGTGTCACCGCTATTGGCGACCTCAGCCATGCCCTGGAGACCCGCCTGACGGCACTGGGCGAAGCGGGCTCCGGCGGGGTGGACGACAGCACCCTGGAGCTGGCCCAGAAGGCGGCCGATGCCCTCTCGGTCCAGATGGATGCGGTGGAGCGGGGGGTGCCGATCCCGCGTGCCCGAGCCTTGGTGGAGGCCCTGAATCGACCGGTGGAGGCCCGCGCCGACGCCGTCGCGGGGCCGGACCTTGCGGTTCTGCGTCCATCCGCCGAGACGCGGCCGGTGGTGGCGGAATCGGCGCCCGGCCCACTCAGGGCCCTCGCCGGGGAACGCGAGCCCGGTGCCCCGGCCGTCGCGCCCCAGATCCGGGTGCGCGGCGACTTGCTGAACCGGCTGGTGGACGACGCCGGGGAGATTGGCCTCTATCGCGCCCGACTCGCCCAGCGCAACGGGCTCATGGGCTTCGGGCTCGGCGAGCTCGACCAGACGGTGAACCGGCTGCGGGAGCAGCTTAGGCTGCTGGAGATCGAGACCGAGACCCAAATCCTCCACCGCTTCGAGCGCGACGGGCTCAGCACCGAGGACGGTCGACTCTTTGACCCCCTGGAGCTCGACCGCTTCTCGACCCTTCAGCAGCTCTCCCGCGCCCTGGCGGAGACCGTGAATGATCTGGTCAGCCTGCGGGAGCTCCTTGGGGGCTATCAACGGGAGTCCGCCGATCTGCTGACCCAGCAGGCTCGTCTCGCCGAGGACCTCCAGGATGGCCTCCTGCGCACCCGCATGGTGCCCTTTGTCCAGGTGGTGCCACGTTTGCACCGCCTGGTGCGCCAAACCGCCGAGAGCCTCGGGAAGTCGGCCCGGTTGGAAGTGGTGGGCCCCGAGGTGGAGCTGGATCGCTCCATCCTGGACCGCCTGGTGGCGCCCCTGGAGCATCTGCTGCGCAACGCCGTGGACCACGGGCTGGAGGACCCCAAGGACAGGGCCGCGGCCGGCAAGCCGCCGGTCGGTGTGATCACGCTCGCGCTCACCCGTGAGGGCAACGATGTGGTGATCAGCCTGAGCGACGACGGGCGCGGTATGGACGTGGCCGCTATCCGCCGTCAGGCGATCGCCCGGGGGCTCCTGGCGCCCCAGGTTGAGATCGCCGACGAGGCCCTGATGCAGTTCGTCTTCGAGCCGGGCTTCTCGACCCATGGGCGGGTCACCCAGATCTCGGGGCGCGGCGTGGGGATGGACGTGGTCAACTCCGAGGTGAAGGCCGCCAATGGCACCATCACCATCGACTCGGTGGCCGGCCGCGGCACGAGCTTTACCATCCGCTTGCCCCTGACCCTGGCCGTCGTCGAGGCCCTGCTGGTCAACGTCGGCGACAACATCTACGCGGTGCCCCATTCCACCATCGAGGGCGCCGCGCGGATCGGCCGCGACGAGCTCGCCGCCATCTACCGGGGCAAGGGGGGGGACTTTCAGTATCGGGGACACGCGTACCGCGTGGCCTATCTGGGTGCCGTCCTGGATCCCCGGCAAGGGCCCCAGCTCGGAGAGCGTCGTTGGATCCCCTTGCTGCTCACGCGGGTGGGGGATCTGCGGGTCGCCTTCCAGGTGG
>JBLMWY010000037.1:0-7486 GCA_050257475.1 Bdellovibrio bacteriovorus | reverse complement strand
CGGGCCTGCTGCAGCGCCGCCTCGCACTGCGCCTCGGTGCCGTAGGCCGCGATAAACTCGTTCATCGACATCCCGTGTTGAAACTGGATTGGGTTCTGAGGCATGGTCGGCTCCTCGCACTTGGTCGTGTCGAGAAGTCTGCGCCCACCCCAGGCTCAATCCGTGAGCCCCCTAGCTGAGGCATAGCGCTAATCGCCTTGTCAAATTAGGCCCCATAGACGAGGCTTTTCAGCTCGTCCACTTTGGATTCGCACTCGCTTAGGATGCCAGCGACGACGTCGCCGATCGAAACGATACCGCTCAAGTTTCCCTCCTCGTCGAGAACCGGTAGATGCCTAATCCGCTTATCGGTCATCTGCGACATGCATTCAGCAATCGTATTTGCTGGCCCAACACAGTGCGGGTCTCTCACCATGAGATCTGCTACTAGACTGTCAAGGGAGCAAGGGTCCTGAATGATGGCTTTCCGGGCAAAGTCCCGTTCTGAGATGACTCCTACGACGCGCCCCTGCTCCGCCACTACGAGCGCCCCGACGTTCCTCCTCGACATTTCCGTTAGAGCCTCACGTACGGTAGCGTCTGGCTTGATCGTCCAAACCGCTGACCCTTTCTTCCTGAGAATGTCTGCGACGAACTTCATGACCTGGCTCCTCCACTTGGGACCAGAAGAAGACCCCCATTACAATGCCGGCAACACCTTATCAGGTGCTCGGCCGATAGACCTTGCGTGGGGCGAGGCTGAAACAGAGCAGCCTTCCCACAGACCCAAGAGCACCCCTCGCTCGGAAACAGATGCTCCGCTGAACGCGAGGCTCTGCCAGTAGCCCACTGCAGGGTGTGCAAGCCGGCTCGGCGGTTTACCCTCGTGCGTCAGTTTACGTCAAGTTCAAGAAAGTCACTGTGGGACGCGGAGCAACGGCTGGGACTTGGCCGGGGCGGCTCACACGGACCCACAGTAGGAGAGGTGCCGCCGTTTGCTTTGGGTCCATTTAGGGTCGCCCCTCGTGGGCCCGCGGGTGCGTAAAGTCCGGCCGGAGCCCCTCGAACCAGCTGTCGGGCCAAGGACGATTCAACGTCTTGATGGGTGATCAGATATTTTAATGGCTGCCAGGGTCGGTCTGTTCACGACCCAAAGCAGAACCTACTCTCGGGTGCCACGGCGCCGTCCGACACAGCGAAAATCGTCCGCGCATGGATGCTCGAAGCTTATGTGATCACCTCACTTTCAAGCCGCTACTCGGGATGCTCCGAACTGGGCGATGGACCATAATCGCGGATCCCAAGGCGGCGGGGCTCCTCACCTATGACCTCCGCCGTCTGGCATTCATGCTTGCGTTTACACAGGTATTGGCGATGCTCGCACTGAGCTGCGCCCTGATGCTGCCTTTGTTACTGCTATTGAAGCCGGGCTCGACGAAAGTGGCACAAGACAGCGCCTCGGGGGATGGGACATAAGGACCACGGGCGGCCGATCGCGCACCGCGTGATCGGCTCGGGTGCGACGGCGGCCAGAGGGCATCAACCCCCCGCCGCCGCCATAGCGCTTACTTCTTCGTATTCGCCTTTGGCACCGCGTCAATCGCAAAGGTATCGGTAACGATCGAGTCGTCCACGGCCTTTAGCGCAAGGTTGGCCTCATAATACTTGCCCTCACCGATGAGCTTGGCCGCCTCGTCAATGTGCTCCTTGGCAAAGTTGACGGGGAAGAGGCTGGTGGCGACGGCAACGTCGATGTTACCGAGCTTCAGGGCCTCGATGGCCTTCTTGGTCTCGCCCTTCTTCAGGTGCTCATTGGCCTTGGCAACATGCTTCGCATTCTCCTCGCTCGGCACGTAGGTGTCCGTCACCATCAGGTTTGCATCGAAGGGGACATACCTGTCATCGGCTTTTTCCGCCTTGATATCCAACGCATATTTGTCTTCTTCCTTGACCGTCGCCGCGATGCGCGTGGCTGCTGCATCCGTATAAGTCTGGGCACGTTCGGGCTCGCCGTCGAAGATTGCGAGCCGCGCGCTATGCAGGTCGCGGATGCTCGACGCCGCATCCTCAGATACCTTGATCAGGTCATCTCGCGCCTTCGCGTCTTCGGCCTTCTTTGCGGCGGGCGCCTCGGTGGCCATTGGCTTGGCTTCCGCGGCAAAAAGGGGCATCGCCCCCGCAGCAAATAGACCGCTGGACAAGGCAGCGGCGACGGTCGCCGCCAGAATTCGCGTCTTACTCATGATTGCGTTCCTCGTATCAATTAGGGTGTCGAATCGGCTTCGCTTGCCCACCGGGTGGATTAGCTTCAGCCTCGGAATCATTATGGGTTAGGGCGATGTACGAAGCGATGGACGGAGGGTTAAATCTCATTCATTCGCCAATAGGCGCGTTGCGCTTGTTATCCCCGTATTCGCCAAGCGCTGATTACGGCGCTTCTCTTCGACGCGATTTACCATTGATCGCTGCACCCTGGCCGCGCAAGGGCCGAACAGGGATCTCAATCCGCGCTTTCACCAAGGCGATTGGCTTTGAAGCTCAGCGACGGGACCTGGCTCGGGCAGGGTTCGCCGGGGCACGCCGTGAATACCTCCTTTTAGGCTCCACCGCGCCGTAGCCGGCGCCGAGGACCCCGTCAACCCGTGCGCGAGGCCACCGGCTGAGCCGCGACATTCATCGCCTTCGCCAATCCGCGCTTTCAATAGAAAGGAGGGATCGGGGCGATGTGAAGCCAGGCCGCGTCAGCGTCGCGGTTCTCGGCGTTTGGTCGACGGCGATGCGGGACGGCTTGCGCTCAGGAAGCAGGGTGTCCCCGCTCGGCGCAAAGCGCCAATCAGTAGGCGGTCATACACTGCCGTCGCGGGTCCTTCCGACTCAACGGAGTCGCCATCCGCTCAGCCGCGCCAACAGCGCCTCAGCGCGCGGCGACCGGGGTCCGAAGGCCCACTTCAGGGTCAGCCCCGACCCGAAGGCGAGCAGGATGATGACGGCGACGAGTGCCGCGAAGAGGGCGTCATCGATCACCCCGAGCGAGCGCCCGACGCTGACAAAGACCAGCGCGACCTCGCCGCGCGGCAGCATGCCGAGCGCGACCGACGCGCGGTCGACATCCGGGCCTGCCGCCAGCGCGGCGGGCAGCTTGCCGAGCACCGCCGCCGCCAGCAGCACGAAGGTCAGGAGCAGGGTGTGCCACCTTAGCAAGACCGCCAGGTTGACCTGCATCCCGATCAGCAGGAAGAAGATGGGCGTGAAGACCGCGATCAGGGGTACCAGCATCTCCTTGGTCTTGTCGCGCAGCGCGTCATCGGCGAGGATGAGGCCGGCCGCGAATCCCCCCACGGTGCCGCTCAGACCCAGTGAGCTACAGAGCCACCCGAGCAGAAAGGCGAAGGCCAGCGGGGCGAGAAAGCGGACCTCGACGGGCTCGATGCGATTGAGCTGCCGCGCGAAGGGCCGACCCAGCCGGTCACCCATGAGCACGATGGAGCCGAGCAACAGCGAGCTGGAGGCCAAGAGCCAGGCGACCGCGGGCAGGTCGAGGCGGCCCGCGACCACCAGCTCGATCGCGAGCGCCAGCATCACCAGCGCGATCAGGTCGTTGAGCACGCAGGCGCCCAGTATGACGCGCCCCTCGGGCGAGTCGGCCTGGCCGATGTCCTCCAGCACGCGGGTCGCGACCCCGATACTGGTCGCGCTGAGCGTCGCGGCGACAAAGAAACGTCCGGCTGCGGAGAGCTCCACCGGCGTGAGCCAGATCGCCACCAGCGCAACCGCCACCGTCCCCAGCACCCCGGCCACTGCCACCCGCGCCGCATGGGCCCCGACCCGGCGCAGCTGCTGGGCCCCGGTCTTGAGCCCCACGTGGAAGAGCAGCAGGATGGTGCCCAGGCTGGAGAAGAGCCACAGACTCATGCCCCGGTTCACATTGGTCAGGGCGTGGACGCCGCTCAGGAGCTGCAGCACCTCGTGCCCACGCCCGCCGGGGGCCAGCTCCGCGGCCCCGAAGACCTGGGTCGCCGCCTGCGTGGCCGACACACCACCTTGCCAGACCTGGTCGAAGACGGGGCTCGCCGCCCCGTAGCTCATCACGAAGGTGAAGAAGGGCAGCCCGAGCCAGTAGCCAAGATTTCCGACCAGTACGCCGATCATCAGCTCGCCGAGCACCGCCGGTTGTCGCAGCCGGCTGGTGATCCAGCGGGCGACGACGACCATGGTCAGCAAGAGCGCCAGCTCGAGCATGACGTCGCCAAAGGGGTGGGCGGGCATCGGTAATGGCGCGGTTGAAGGCATGGCGTGTGCCCCTAGGGGCTAATGGATCGATGGCCGGTCACCGGATGCACGCGCCGCTGCGGGACTGGGCAGCGGCCTGCGCTCGACCGAATTGGGCCCATGGGGCCCAGCCCGGCGTCGGATCAGCGACGAGCGGTGCGGTTTGCGCCTGGCGACCAACGGGATCGGTGACATTGGACCCGTCGCTACCGGGCGGCGCGGTCAACGGGGCTTCGCGGTCTAGGCGGCGACCTCTCCGCCAAACGCGCGCCGTCGGTCTGCCCCTCAGGCCGGCCCGCAGGGCGAGCGGCCCTGCATCGGCGTCTCGGGCAGACACGCGTGCGTCCTTGGGTCACGCGGCCGCGCCTGAATCGTGCGGCCTCACTCGTCCTCCTTCTTCAGGATCTCGGTCTCCGCAGCCCGGTTGCGCTCCAGGATCTCTCGCGCGCGCTGCACTTGCTCCAGGCTGCCGTGCGCGATGAGCAAGTACTTGTCGGAACGGAGCTGGGTCTCGTATTTGAGCGCACGCTCCTTGGGCAGCCCGAGGGCGCTCAAGGCACCGCCGAGGGCACTGAGTCCCCCGACCAGGGCCGCCCCTTCCACGCCAGTCACGATCAGATGCACGAAGGGGCCGGCGACCGCCAGCGGTCCGAAGCCCGGCACCCAGAAAAATGCCGCCCCTATCAGGATCCCCCAGAGGGCGCCCCAAAAGGCACCAATACCGCCCCAGGTCTTCACCCGGTCGCCGACGGTATAGAAGCCGACGGGAAACTCCTCGCGGTGGTACCCCTTGCCGACGATGGACAGGTTGCGCATGTCAAAGCCTGAGCGCTGCATGGCGCGCACGGCGTCCTCCGCGTCCTCATGCCTGTCGAATACCGCGAGAATGGCGTTCGGCGCCAAGGAGGGTTGCTGCGGCTCAAGGTTGGGCTTGAGTTGGGCCTGGGCACTCATGTTCGTAGGACCTCGTTGTTGCGAATGAATCTAGTGGTTGATCAGGTCCCGCACTCGGCGTGTCTTCTTGCCACGGCGAGGACCTTGCCGGCTAAACCGCAGCTTGCGTGCCAGGTTCCGATGTCGCCGGCCGAGCGGGGCGCCGAGGCTGCGAGGCGCCGGGGGAATTGAGGCGGAGGCCCATGGGTGCTCGGCAGTGGCCAGGCGCTCCACTGGCCTCCCGGACCGACACCCCACCCGGCTGGCGGCTAGCGGCCACGGGTGGGGGGCAAATCCACCAGCCAGGCGGTTCACTTGAACCAGGGCGACAGCGAGGCCGGGCCAATTCGCCGGTGGGCCCATAGTGGATGTCGCCTGCCAGGTGCTGGCGAGGCCGCTGCCGGGGCTCTGAGGCGCCATCCGCGGTGCCGCGCCGCTCGCGAGATCGATCCTAAGCGCCGGCGGAAGCACCGCCGATAGGGCTCAGGGCATTGGCAGCGGTCGGCTGTGGGTCGGCATGACGCGGACCAGCGGTTTGAGGCGACGCAGCCCGGGGGGCAGCTCCGCGAGCGCGGCCTTGGCCTGATCTCGGCTCGCGAAGTCACCGAGCAGGAGCGCATACCATTCCCTCCCGCCATGGTGCCCGCTCTGCACGCGCAACTGGCCGACCAGGCCGTGGCGCTCTGCGAATGAGGCGAGGTGCGCGTCGCTGTTCAGGGTCAGGAGCTGAATGGTGAAGCGCTCCCCTTGCGGATTCGGCTGGGCCGGGGCTCCAACCTCCGCTGAGAGGGGCGTGGCTTGATCCAAGGGGGCTCGCGTCTCCGGGCTCGGCGCCGGGCTGGCCGCGGGACCCGCCGCCACCAGGCTTGGTGTCAACGGGGCCTGAGAGGACGAGGCCGAAGGGACGGCGGCGGCGATCTCGTCCGGGGCAACCCCTACCGGACGCGGACGGGTGACCAAGATCCCGTCCACCAGAAGCAGGAGGCCGAGGACCACGCTACCGGCCATGACCCGGCAACTCGGGCACCGCAGGGGTGGCGCCTCCCCCAGCTTCAGAAGCAGGTGGTAGACGGGCCGTCCGCCCAATGCCTCGGCCGTGAAGGTGGCCGACAGGCACGTCAGGATGATGGGCAAGGCCAGGCCAGACACCCCGGTGAGCTCGATGACGAGGATCACCCCTGTCAGCGGCGCACGTACCGTGGCCGCGAACAGGGCCCCCATGGCGGCCACGGCACACAAGCCGGGATTGAGACCGAGCTCAGGAAAAAGGGCCTGCGCCGCCAGGTCGAAGCCCCCACCGGCGAGCGTCCCAAGGGCGAGCATGGGGGCGAAGATGCCGCCGGGCAGTCCGGATCCGTAGCTCCCCACCGTGGTCAAGGTGCGGACCCCGAGCAACAGCACGAGCGCTAGGGCACCGGGTGCGCCTTGCAGCAGCGACTCGACCAGGCGCTCACCCCCGCCCGTTGCCATGGGCACGAACCAGACCAGGGCGCCAAGCCCCGCCCCGAGGGCCGCGGTAACCGCGTAGGGCGAGTGACCCCGGAGCCGCTGAAAGGCTCGCACGGAACCCGTCAGCAGGGCGATGAACACCACCCCGAAGGCGCCGACCACGAATCCGAGGAGCAGAAACAGGGGCAGCGCGGCAAGGGGAGCGGGGGCCAAGGGGGGAATCGGCAGGTCCGGCCCCTGGCCCAGCCACCAGTCGCTGACGGCCACCGCCAGAACGCTGGCCAGAATCACCGACTGCAGGGCGGAAAAGCTATACGCGAAGCCTTCGCGCAGCTCTTCGGTGACGAAGACGATGGCGGCCAATGGCGCGTTGAAGGCAGCGGCGAGTCCGGCGGCGGCCCCGGCGGCGACTAGGGTGCGGGTCGGTCCAGCCTCGAGCCGGGCCCCCTCGGCCGTCATCTGGCCGACTGCCGCACCCATATGGACCGTGGGACCCTCCCGCCCCATGACCAACCCGGCGCCCAGGGCCAAGGTCCCGGCCACAAACTTGACCGGCAGGACCCGCTCCCAGCGCAGGCGCCGCGCGGTGGTGAGAATCGCCTCGACCTCCTGGATGCCACTGCCGGCGGCCTCGGGGGCCCAGCGCCGGACCAGCCACAGCGCCGGTGTCAGGACCAGCGCCCCAAGGCCCATGAGCACGGCCCAGCCCGCCACCTGGGCCTGGGACAAGGCGTCCCGCAAGCCGGCCAGGCCATTGGCGGCGGCGTCCAACAGTCCGTGGAACGCGGCACCAACGAGGCCGGCGAGGACGCCGGTGATGGAGGCCGCGAGGTAAAGGCGGATGGCCTGCCCGGCG
>JBLMWY010000036.1:0-10513 GCA_050257475.1 Bdellovibrio bacteriovorus | reverse complement strand
CTTGAACAACCGCTCCTTCTCGCGCTGCCAGTCCTTGTCCTTCTCGCTGGCGCGCTTGTCGTGGAGCTTCTTGCCCTTGGCGAGCCCGATCTCGAGCTTGGCCCGCCCCCGCTTCCAGTACATCGCGGTGGGGACTAGGGTGTAGCCGGCCCGCTCGGTCTGGCCGATCAGCTTGTTGAGCTCTGAGCGCTTGAGCAGGAGCTTGCGGGTGCGGGTGGGATCCGGGTTGACGTGGGTGGAGGCCGTGGGCAGGGGCGAGATGTGGGCCCCGATCAGGAAGGCCTCCGCGTGCAGGATCTTGACGTAGCTCTCCTTGATCTGCCCCCGCCCGGCACGCAGGCTCTTGACCTCCCAGCCCTCCAGGGCGATACCGGCCTCGATGCGCTGCTCGATGAAATAGTCGTGGCTCGCCTTCTTGTTGAGGACGATTGTGGAGGCGCCGTCGGACTTCTTTTTTCCCTTGGACATCGCGGGAGTTTACGGCAAGGTTTCGGTTGATTTCCAGGCTGCATCTGTCTAAATTAGCGGGCTCGTTTTGCTGGAGGTGGTCATGCGTCAGCCCTTGGTCGCGGGAAACTGGAAGATGAATGGAAGCCTCGGTGGCAGCGCCGAGCTGCTGGCGGGCGTCGTCGCCGGGGCCGGGGCCATCGAGCGCTGCGCCATTGCGGTGTGTCCACCTTTCCCGTATCTCGCGCTCGCGGCGCAGGCGCTGCGGGGTAGCAAGGTGGCCCTCGGGGCCCAGGACCTCTCGATCCATGAGCCCGGGGCCTACACAGGAGAGGTCGCGGGCTCCATGCTGAAGGACTTCGGCTGCACCTATGTCATCGTCGGGCACTCGGAGCGGCGCCAGTACCACGGGGAGGACGATCTGCTGATCGCCCGCAAGTACGCGCGCGCCGTGGATTCTGGGCTGATCCCCATCCTCTGCGTGGGGGAGACCCTGGAGCAGCGGGAGCTGGGCGAGACGGAGCGCGTCGTCGCCGCCCATGTGGATGGCGTGATTAACCTGTCCGGCGTGGATGCCTTCCGTCACGGGGTGATCGCCTACGAGCCGGTGTGGGCCATCGGCACGGGCGTGACCGCCACCCCCGCCCAGGCCGAGGAGGTTCACGCCTTCATCCGGGCCCGGGTTGCCGCGAAGAGCCAGGAGGTGGCCGCTGGTCTGCGCATCCTCTACGGTGGCAGCATGAAGCCCGGGAATGCGGCGGAGCTCATGGCCCAGCCCGACATCGACGGAGGTCTGATTGGCGGGGCCTCATTGGTGGCCAGCGAGTTCCTGGCGATTGCCCGGGCGGCCGGCGAGTCCGCGGCCTAAGGG
Source organism: Bdellovibrio bacteriovorus (assembly GCA_050257475.1). Taxonomy (GTDB): domain Bacteria; phylum Pseudomonadota; class Gammaproteobacteria; order Chromatiales; family Chromatiaceae; genus Thiodictyon. Next base: position 9,195 of record JBLMWY010000036.1, on the reverse strand, counting down.
TCGCTCACGGCCAGGCATCTCAAGCGGACCGATCGATGCAGACCATTCTCACCATCCTTCAGGTGCTCCTGTCGCTCGGTCTGATCGGCCTGGTGCTGATTCAGCACGGGCGGGGTGCGGATGCCGGGGCCGCCTTCGGAAGCGGGGCCTCGGCCACGGTGTTCGGGGCCCGCGGCTCCGGCTCCTTCCTGTCCCGGGCGACGGGGATACTCGCGGCCATGTTCTTCCTCACCAGCATGGCCTTGGCCTATTATGCGGCCCAGGGCGGCAGGCCGGCGGGGTTGATGGATGCTGTGGCGCCGCCCGCCGTGGAGCCCACAAGGCAGGAGGCCCCAGCGGTGGAGATCCCGGCAATCGCCGTTCCTCCGGCCTCCGAGGTGCCCGCGGCGCCTATGGTGACCGAGCCGGCGGCGACATCGGGGGCCGAGGTGCCGGTCGTGGCGAGCCCAGGTTCGGAGGAAGCTGCGACGGATAAGGGCGCGGCGGTTCCCGCCCCGGCCGAGGTGCCGAAACCCCAGTGACGATCCGGGACGGGGCGAGGGTCAACGCAGAGATACATTGCCGACGTGGTGAAATTGGTAGACACGCTATCTTGAGGGGGTAGTGGCGAAAGCCGTGCCAGTTCGAGTCTGGCCGTCGGCACCAAAAGCGGAAGGCATGCCGCCCAAACGGCATGCCTTTTTTATTTCCTGGATCGCACTTAAATAACTGAAGTATATGGGAATATGAGTTTTTTAGCGGGTTGACTCGGCGCCCGCCGACCCCTTAGACTCGCCAACCACGTCGCAAAACGGCGAGCCTCCGACGGCGGGATTCATGCTCGAGAATTATCTGCCCATCCTGCTCTTCCTCGTGGTCGGGGTGCTCGTCGGTGCCGGTCCCCTGGTGCTTGGTTACCTCCTGGGGCCGCGCCGGCCGGACCAGGAGAAGGACTCCCCCTACGAGTGCGGCTTCGAGGCCTTCGAGAGCGCGCGCATGAAGTTCGATGTGCGTTACTACCTGGTGGCCATCCTCTTCATCCTGTTCGATCTGGAGATCGCCTTCCTCTTCCCCTGGGCCGTGGTCCTGGAGGACCTTGGGCTCTTTGGCTACTGGGCCATGGTGCTGTTCCTCGCCATCCTGGTGGTGGGATTCCTCTACGAGTGGAAGAAGGGGGCGCTGGAATGGGAATAGAGGGCGTACTCGAGCAGGGCTTCGTCACCACCACGGCCGACAAGCTGATCAACTGGGCCCGCACGGGCTCCATGTGGCCCATGACCTTCGGGCTGGCCTGCTGCGCCGTGGAGATGATGCATGCGGGGGCCGCCCGCTATGACCTGGACCGCTTCGGCATCATCTTCCGGCCGAGCCCCCGCCAATCCGACGTCATGATCGTGGCTGGCACCCTGGTCAACAAGATGGCGCCGGCCCTGCGTAAGGTCTACGACCAGATGGCGGAGCCGCGCTGGGTGATCTCCATGGGTTCCTGTGCCAACGGAGGCGGCTACTACCACTATTCGTACTCGGTGGTGCGGGGCTGCGACCGTATCGTGCCGGTGGACGTCTACGTGCCCGGCTGTCCGCCGACGGCGGAGGCCCTGCTCTACGGCATCCTACAGTTGCAGAACAAGATCCGCCGCACCAACACCATCGCCCGCTGACCGCGTTCCCGGCACCCATGGCAACCAATCCTCCCAGTCGCCTCGACGCGCTCGCGGACGCCCTCGCCAAACCTCTAACGGGTCATGGGTGCGAGACCCTGATGGCGTTCGACGAGCTGACCCTGGTGGTGCCCGCCGAGAGCCTGCTTCCCGTCTGCTGGATCCTGCGGGATCACCCGGACCTGCGCTTCGAGCAGCTCATCGACCTCTGCGGCGTCGACTATGCCGCCTACGGCAAGGCCGAGTGGGAGACCATGGATGCCTCCACCACCGGGTTTGGCCGCGGGGTGGACCGGGACCAGGCGCTGGCAGTCGACGATCCCAAGCGCTTCGCCGTCGCCTACCACCTGTTGTCCCTGGTGCACAACCGGCGCCTGCGGCTGCGGGTCTACGCGGGGGCCGCCGCGCCTATGGTGGACTCGGTGATCCCCGTTTGGGCCGGTGCCAACTGGTTCGAGCGGGAGGCCTTCGACCTCTATGGGATCCTGTTCCGGGGTCATCCGGATCTGCGGCGCATCCTCACCGATTACGGCTTCGTCGGTCACCCCTTCCGCAAGGATTTCCCCCTCTCCGGTCAGGTGGAGATGCGCTACGACCCGGCCCAGGGTCGGGTGGTCTACGAGCCCGTCTCCATCGAGCCACGCGTGCTGGTTCCAAAGGTGATCCGGGAGGACAGCCGCTACCTGCGCCCGGCCTCAGCGCCCGCCGACAAGGAGACCTCCGGTGCCTGAGATCCGCAACTACACGCTGAATTTCGGTCCGCAGCACCCGGCCGCCCACGGGGTGCTGCGCCTGGTGCTGGAGCTGGACGGTGAGGTGATCGAGCGGGCGGACCCCCATATCGGACTGCTCCATCGGGCTACCGAGAAGCTCGCCGAGTCCAAGCCCTACAACCAGAGCATCGGCTACATGGACCGCCTGGACTACGTGTCCATGATGTGCAACGAGCACGGCTATGTGCGGGCCATCGAGAAGCTCTTGGGTGTCCAGGTCCCGGAGCGTGCCCAGTACATCCGCACCCTCTACGACGAGATCACCCGCATCCTCAATCACCTGATGTGGCTGGGGGCCCACGCCCTGGACGTGGGCGCCATGTCGGTCTTCCTCTATTGCTTCCGCGAGCGCGAGGACCTGATGGACTGCTACGAGGCGGTCTCGGGTGCGCGCATGCATGCGACCTATTACCGCCCGGGCGGCGTCTACCGGGATTTGCCTGAGCGCATGCCCCAATACCAGCCCGGCGGCACCAAGTGGCACTCGGCCAAGGAGATCGAGCAGCGCAACCGGGCCCGTCAAGGCTCGCTCCTGGACTTCATCGAGGACTTCACAGAGCGCTTCCCCGGCTATGTGGACGAGTACGAGACCCTGCTGACGGACAACCGGATCTGGAAGCAGCGCACCGTGGGCATCGGCGTCGTCTCACCGGAGCGGGCCCTGCAGCTCGGCTTCACCGGTCCCATGATCCGCGGCTCCGGCATCGAGTGGGACCTGCGCAAGAAGCAGCCCTACGCCGCCTATGACAAGGTGGACTTCGACATCCCGGTGGGGGTTAACGGCGACTGCTACGACCGCTACCTGGTGCGGGTGGAGGAGATGCGCCAGTCCAACCGCATCGTGCGCCAGTGCGTCGAGTGGCTGCGCAAGAATCCGGGCCCGGTGGCGGTGGACGACCACAAGGTGATGCCGCCGAGCCGGGAGGCCATGAAGGACGACATGGAGGCCCTGATCCACCACTTTAAGCTCTTCACCGAGGGCTACTGCACACCGGCCGGCGAGGTCTACGCGGCGGTGGAGGCCCCCAAGGGCGAGTTCGGTTGCTACATCGTCTCCGATGGGGCCAACAAGCCCTATCGGCTCAAGGTCCGGGCCCCGGGCTTTCCCCATCTGGCGGCCTTGGACGAGATGGCCAAGGGTCATATGCTCGCCGACGTGGTGGCCATCATCGGGACCCTGGACATCGTCTTTGGGGAGATCGACCGATGAGCTTTCGCGCAGCCCCCCTGGCGGTGATCCACGACCGGGACAAGACGATCCTCTTCACCCCGGAGATCCGTGCCGCCATCGACGCCCACATCGCCAAGTATCCACCGGAATGGAAGCAGTCGGCGGTGATGCCTGCCCTCACCCTGGTGCAGGAGTGGAACGGCGGCTGGCTGAGCCGGGAGCTGATGGATGACGTGGCCGTCTATCTCGACATGCCGGAGGTCTCGGTCTACGAGGTAGCGAGCTTCTACGGCATGTACGATCTGGAGCCCACCGCCAAGCACAAGGTGTGCATCTGCAACAGCATCTCCTGCCTGCTGAATGGCTCCGAGGAGCTGATCCACCACCTGGAGCACAAGTATGGGGTGGCCCCCGGGCAGACCACCGCGGACGGTCGCTTCACCTTCAAGGAGGTGGAGTGCCTAGGGGCCTGCCGGGACGCGCCCGCCGTGCTGATCGGCAAGACCTACCACGAGAAACTCACCCCCGAGGCCCTCGACACACTGATCGAAGGGCTCGAGTAGGGCCCCTGGAGTATCCGATGGTCGAGCGCCAGGACACCGTCTGCTTCCGTACCCTGCACCTCCCCCCGGGGGAGCGCTTCACCCTCGACGCCTACCGCAGCGTCGGCGGCTATGCGCAGTGGGAGCGGATCCTCAGGGACAAGCCGGATCCCGCGACCCTGATCGAGGAGGTGAAGCTCTCCAACCTCCGCGGCCGCGGCGGCGCCGGTTTCCCCACGGGGCTCAAGTGGAGCTTCATGCCGCGCAACGCCCCGGGCCAGAAATACATCGTCTGCAACTCCGACGAGGGTGAGCCCGGCACCTGTAAGGACCGGGACATCCTGCGCTACAACCCGCACCAGTTGATCGAGGGGATGGCCATCGCCGGCTACTGCATCGGCGCCACCGTCGGCTACAACTACATCCGCGGCGAGTTCTACGAGCCCACGGAGCGCTTCGAGGGGGCCCTGAAGGAGGCCTATGCCGCTGGCCTGCTGGGACGGGATATCCAGGGCTCCGGGGTGGACTTCGATCTCTACAGCCATCTGGGGGCTGGAGCCTACATCTGCGGCGAGGAGACGGCGCTGCTCGAGTCCATCGAGGGGAAGAAGGGCCAGCCCCGCTACAAGCCGCCCTTCCCGGCCCAGGCGGGTCTGTACGGAAGGCCCACCACCATCAACAACACCGAGTCTCTGGCCTCCATCCCGGTGATCCTGGAGAAGGGCGGCCAGTGGTTCCTGGAGCAGGGGCGGCCCAACAACGGCGGCCCCAAGCTCTTCTCGATTACCGGCCACGTGAACAATCCGTGCAATGTGGAGGTGCCCCTCGGCACCCCCTTCCGAGACCTGCTGGAGATGGCTGGGGGCGTGAAGGACGGCAAGGCCCTGAAGGCGGTGATCCCGGGCGGCTCCTCGGTGCCCGTGGTCCCGGGCGACGTCATGATGCAGACGGACATGGACTACGACTCCATCGCCAAGGCCGGCTCCATGCTGGGCTCGGGGGCGGTGATCGTGATCGCCGAGGGGACCAGCATGGTCAAGGTGCTGCACAACCTCTCCAATTTCTACATGCACGAGTCCTGCGGTCAGTGCACCCCCTGCCGGGAGGGCACCGGCTGGCTGGCCCGGGTGCTCAAGCGCATCCTGGACGGCCAGGGGCGGATGCAGGACCTGGATCTGCTCGACAGCGTAGCCGGGCGCATCGGGGGGCGGACCATCTGCGCCTTGGGCGACGCGGCGGCCATGCCCGTGCAGAGCTTCTTGAAGCACTACCGGCAGGAGTTCGAGGCGTTGATTGCGAAAGGGGCCGCCGCTGCCTGAAGCGGTGCGCTGTCCGGTCCTGTAGGTCGGGCTTTAGCCCGACAACGACGTTGGCGGCAATCTGAAAGGTGGGCGGTCGGACTGAAGTCCGACCCACGGTGGCGTAAGAAACGGGTGGCCGGCCGTGCAGTCGGCGTCGCCCGCAACCCCTGGGAGCCGTGCTGCGCCCCGATCCGATCCGCGTGGATCCTGGTCGCGGCGCCGATCGAGAAACGGGAATGACGGATAAGATCACCATTGAGATCGACGGTCGTCCCTGCGCCGCGGCGCCGGGCGAGATGATCATCGCGGTCGCGGACCGCGAGGGGATCGCGATCCCGCGCTTCTGCTACCACAAGAAGCTCTCCATCGCCGCCAACTGCCGCATGTGTCTGGTGGAGGCGGAGCAGGGGGGGCGTCCTTTCCCCAAGCCGGTCCCGGCCTGCGCCACCCCCGTCATGGACGGCATGCGGATCCAGACCCGCTCGGCCAAGGCCCTGGAGGCCCAGCAGGGGACCATGGAGTTCCTGCTCATCAACCACCCCCTGGACTGCCCCATCTGCGACCAGGGGGGCGAGTGCGAGCTCCAGGACGTGGCCATGGGCTACGGTGGGGACGTCTCACGCTTCACCGAGCGCAAGCGGGTGGTCAAGGACGAGGACCTGGGTCCGCTGATCGCCACCGAGATGACCCGCTGCATCCACTGCACCCGCTGCGTGCGCTTCGGCGCCGAGATCGCCGGGGTGCGGGAGCTGGGGGCCACGGGTCGCGGTGAGACCATGCGGATCGGGACCTTCGTGGCCCACACGGTGAGCCACGAGCTCTCCGGCAACATCATCGACCTCTGTCCCGTGGGGGCGCTCACCTCCAAGCCCTACCGCTTCACCGCCCGGGCCTGGGAGCTGACCCAAGCGGACTCCATCGCCCCCCACGACGCGGTGGGCTCCAACATCCGGCTCCATGTGCGCCGCGGTCAGGTGATGCGGGTTCACCCCAGGGACAACGAGTCGGTCAACGAGACCTGGATCTCCGACCGGGACCGCTTCAGCTATGCGGGCCTCAACGGCGAGGATCGGCTGCGCACGCCGCTGATCAAGCGCGACGGTGCCTGGGTAGAGGCGGACTGGGGCTCGGCCCTGGCGGTGGCGGCGGAGCGTCTCAAGGGTGCGGATCCGGCCGAGACCGGCTGGCTGATCGCCCCCAACGCCACCCTGGAGGAGATGTACCTGGCCCAGGCCGTTGCCCGGGCCCTGGGCTGCCCGAACATCGACCATCGGTTGCGCCAGCGCGACTTCCGTGGCGACGGGGCCGACCCGCTCCTGCCCTGGCTGGGGGCCCAGATCCCAGAGCTGGAGACCCAAGGGGCCATCCTCCTCATCGGGAGCGACATCCGCCAGGAGCAGCCGCTGCTGGCCCATCGCATCCGCAAGGCCGCCCTGGCCGGGGCCCAGGTGGCCCTGATCAACCCCTACCGGACGGGGCTGACCCACCCCAGCACCCAACTGATCGGGGGTCCGGGGCAGATGCTGGCGGACCTGGCGGCCATCGCCAAGGTCCTGCGCAAGCGTGGCTCGGGGACTATTAAAGATCTGATCGCCAAGGCCGAGCCGGCGCAGGCCCATGCCGCCATCGCGGACTCCCTCAAGGAGGCCGCCCACGGCTTGATCCTGCTCGGTGGCCTGGCCGCCGCCCATCCCGACTACACCCTGCTCAAGGCATTGGCCTATGTCATCGCCGAGGCTACGAAGTGCAGGGTGGGGTATCTGCCGGTGGCGAACGGCGTTGGCGCCCACCTGGCCGGGGCCTTGCCCCGGGTGCTGCCCGGGGCCAAGCTCGCCGAGCGGCCCGGGATTCCGCTCGCCGAGATGCTCGCCTTCCCGCGCAAGACCTGGGTGCTCTGGGGGATCGAGCCTGACCTGGACATCGGGAACCCCTCGCGTGCCATGGAGGCCCTGGGTCAGGCGGACTTCGTGATTGCCGCCAGCGCCTTCCGGGCGCCTTCACTGGAGTCGGTGGCCGACCTGCTGTTGCCGATCGGCGCCTTCGCCGAGACCTCCGGTACCTTCGTCAACGCGGCCGGCACCTGGCAGTCCTTCCAGGGGGCCATTGCGCCGCCGGGGGAGGCGCGCCCCGGCTGGAAGGTGCTGCGGGTGCTCGGCAACCAGCTCGGGTTGCCCGGGTTCGATTACCGCGACACCCTGGAGATCCGCGCCGAGCTGGCCGCCCTGTGCGCCGATACCCGCCTCAGCAACGCCCCGGTTGGCGACCTGAAGGTGGAGCCCCGGGGGCTGGGGGAGGGACTGATCCGGGTTGGAAACGTGCCGATCTATGCCTCGGATCCCCTGGTGCGGCGCGCCCCTGCCCTGCAACACACCCCGCTCATGGCTGGCTCCTTCGCGGCCTATCTGCACCCGGACCAGGCCAGCGCCTCCGGCCTGGAGGCGGGAGATCCGGTCGAGGTGCGTCAGAATGACGCCGCGGTGCTCGCTCGGGTGGTCATCGATGCCGGCGTGCCAACCGGCTGCGCGCGTATCCCCGCGGGGGTGGCGGGCAGCGGGGGGCTCGGCGACCAGATCGGCCCGGTCAGCTTGACCAAGTCAACGGATACCAAGGCGTGAGGAATTGGCTGCGATGATCGCGTTGTGGGACTCCCTGCCCTTGGTGATCCAGATCCTGCTCAAGATCCTGGTGATCCTGCTGCCGCTCCTCGGACTTGTGGCCTACTACACCTATGCCGAGCGCAAGGTCATCGGCTACATGCAGATCCGCATCGGCCCCAACCGGGTGGGCTGGCGGGGGCTGCTCCAGCCCATCGCGGATGCGGTGAAGCTGATGATGAAGGAGATCGTCCTGCCCACCAAGGCGGACAAGGTGCTGTTCCTGCTCGCCCCCATGATCGCCATAGCGCCGGCCCTGGCCGCCTGGGCGGTCTTCCCCTTCGACGAGGGGCTGGTGCTGGCGGACATCCATGCCGGGCTTCTCTACATCCTGGCCCTGACCTCGCTCGGGGTCTACGGGGTCATCATCGCGGGCTGGGCCTCCAACTCCAAGTACGCCCTGCTGGGGGCCATGCGCTCCGCGGCCCAGATCGTAGCCTATGAGATCGCCATGGGGTTTGCCCTGGTGGGGGTGCTGGTGGCCGCCGGGAGCCTCAACCTCGGCGAGATCGTGCGCGCCCAGCAAGGGAGCCTGCTGTCCTGGTTCTGGCTGCCCCTGCTGCCGCTCTTCGGGGTCTATCTGATCTCCGGGGTGGCGGAAACCAACCGTGCCCCCTTCGACGTGGCGGAGGGCGAGTCGGAGATCGTGGCCGGCTTCCATGTGGAGTATTCGGGCATGGCCTTCGCCGTGTTCTTCCTGGCCGAATACGCCAACATGATCCTGATCGCGGCCCTCTCCGCGTTGATGTTCCTCGGTGGCTGGCTCTCGCCCCTGCCCCAGTCCTGGGTGGATGGCGTCTTCCTCCTGGACGACGGCTTCCACTGGCTGCTGCTCAAGACCTTCGCCTTCATGTTCCTGTTCCTGTGGCTGCGCGCCACCTTCCCTCGCTACCGCTACGACCAGATCATGCGGCTGGGTTGGAAGGTCTTCATCCCCATTACCATCGTGTGGATCCTGGTGGTGGGCCTGGCGGTGGTCTATAAGATGCCGCCTTGGTGGTCGGCCTGATGCCGGGCTTCATGGCGGGGTAAAGAACCATGCTCAAGACCGCGCGCAACTATCTGCGGAGCCTGCTCCTCACGGAGCTGTTCCGGGGGATGTCACTCACCGGGG
>JBLMWY010000035.1:0-20849 GCA_050257475.1 Bdellovibrio bacteriovorus | reverse complement strand
CTGATACCGGGCATGCTGTTGTTGGGCCTGGCCGCCGTTGCGGTCCTCTTCTGGGCGGCCCGCGGTGGGCAGTTCGAGGACCTCGAGGGAGACGGCCGGCGGATTCTGTTGGATGAGGACGCGACGGATCCGCGTCTGTTTCCCGATGCGGACCCGGATCCGGTCCCCGATCAGGAAGGCGCCGCCAAAGGGGGCCAGAAACCGGCGGCTGAGTCCGAGCCGGCCGGCCCTCAATGAAAGTCGAGGCCAATCCCGGCGGCGGCGAGTAGGCCCCCCTCCTGCTCCAGCTCGAGCTGGGACAAGGGATGGTCGCGCAGCCAGTGGTCGGGAAAGCCCAGTGACAGGGTGTCGCCCTGGCACTGGACCTCCGGGTTGGGATCGGTGACCGGCGAGCGCCCGCGATGGAGCAGCACCGCCAGCCTTAGGATCACGCAGAGACGGCGCGCGCAGGCGTGAATGCCCCGCGGCAGGCCGAGAAACTCCTGGACGGGAAACTTGCGACGATGCCCGAGGACCAGGGCCGCCAGCACCGCCTGCTCCTGGCGGGTGAAGCCGGCGAGGTCGGCGTTGCGCAGCAGGTAGGCCCCGTGCTTCTGATACTGGCTGTGCGAGACCATGACACCGATCTCGTGCAGGCGCGCGGCCCAAGCCAGCATCCGGACATGGTTGGGCTGGAGCAGGGCCCAGGGCTCGGCGACCTGCTGATGGAGCTGCAGGGCCGTGGCCTCCACACGCCGGGCGTGCTCCTGGTCGATCTGGAACTGGCGTGACAGGGTCGCGACGGTGCGCTCGCGCACGTCCGCGAGGTGGCCGCGACCCATCATCTCGTAGACCAGCCCCTCCCGCAGGGCGTAGTCGGAGACCTGCAGGTGGCTGATGCCGAGGGTCTCGAAGACGGCGAGCAGCACCGCCACCCCGCCGGCGAACACCGGCTTGCGATCCTCCGTGAGGCCCCGAAGGTTGAGGGCGGAGACCTTGCCGCAGTCCACCATGGCGTCTCTCAGCAGGGTCAGGGACTGCGCCGAGATGCCATCCTCGCTCCAGCCCTCGGCCGCAACCACCGCACCGATGGACTTGATGGTGCCGGAGCTGCCCACAGCCGCGGCCCAGCCCGAGCGGCGAAAGATCTCGCGGATAGGCCGCACCTCCAGCTCCCCGGTGAGCTGCGCCTTTTGCATGGCCTTGGGGCTGATGCGCCCATCGGCGAAGTGACGGCGGGTCATGCTCACGCAGCCCATGTGCAGGCTCTCCCGCAGGCGGGCGGAGAAGCGCTGGCCCACGATGATCTCCGTGCTCCCCCCGCCGATGTCTACCACCAGCCGGCGCTCGGAGCCGGCCGCTAGGCCATGGGCCACCCCCAGGTAGATGAGGCGCGCCTCCTCCCGGCCGGCGATCACCTCGATTGGGTGGCCTAGCGCCAGCTCCGCCCGCTCAATGAATCGGGTCTCGGGGCGCAGTTGGCGCAGTGTATTGGTTCCGACGGCGCGCACGCTGCCCAGTGGAAAGTCCCGCAGGCGCTGGCCGAAGCGCTCCAGGCAGGCCAGGGCCCGCTCCGCCACCAGGGGCTCCAAGAACTTGTTCTCGGTCAGCCCCTCTCCGAGGCGCACGGGCTCCCGCAACCGATCAATCACCTGCATGTGACCGTCGTTGATGCGGGCCACGATCATGTGGAAACTGTTGGAGCCGAGGTCGACCGCGGCCACCGTTTCGTGGCGCACGCCGTCTGTCGCGGGGCTCAATTCCTGAGGCATAGGTGGGTCCAATCGGGAAGCCTGGGTATGGTATCAAAGTGCCCTGGGGGCATTCCTTTTAAGGGTATTCCTCTGGGGATCTTGCCGCGGCGCAAGGTTAGTCTTGGAGGCTGAGGCGATGGCCGAATCGAGCAACGCGGGCGTGTGCCCCTTACCCCAACCCGTCGATTGGAGCGGCATCGAACGCTTCGAGCTCCAGCCCGATACGCCGCTGGCCGACTATCGAGCGGCCATGGATGTGGCGACGCGGCAGGCGCAGCAGCGGCTCGGCGATCCCATGCTGTTGTCCTGGTATGACCGGGACCGGGACTTCGAGTCCCCCCAGCACGCCAGCGAATGTCACCAGGCAAGCGCCGTGCCGGGCTACGTGGATTACGGCATCCATCACGGGGCCACATTGGTCGTCGATCTCGAACAGGGCCGCTTCGTGTTCTTCTACCTGGACGCGGCGCCAGAGCAACCAGGGGATGGTCCGAGTCCCCACAAAGGCTGATCGAGGCGATAAATAAAACTTGCTTTTCGTCCTCGATCGGCTGTTGTATGAAGCCGGGATTTTCGCAGTATGGTCCCGAGGTGACGGAGATGTTGGACACCGAGAGCAGTTATGGTGAGGAGACCCTAGAGGCGCCCCCCCCGATGAGCGCCGAGGTGGCCCGTGGTGGCGCCCCCAACCTGGCCGTGCGTCGGCGCATCGAGCGGATGCGCGAGCTGAAACGGCTGCGGGAGCTGCTCGACGACCCCGATTTCGATGATCTGAGCTGAGCCATCCGCCGACCTAGCCGCTGCCCAGCCTGGCGGGGCGAGCCGCTTCAACCCCGCCTGAGACGAATGTCGATCGGTGCCCGGGCGCTGACATGGATGTCGCGCTGGGGGAAGGCGATGCCGATGCCATGAGCGGCGAAGGTCCGGTCGATGGCCCGGTGCAGCTCGGTGGTGACGCTCATGCGGTATTCGAGCGATTCCAGATAGCAGCGCAGCACCAGCATCAGGGCATTGTCGCCAAAGGCCTCGAAGGACACGAGGGGCGGTGGGTCCTTGAGCACCCGCGGGTTGGCCGCCGCCACCTCGGCGAGCAGGGCCAGGGCCTTCTCCGGATCGCTCCCGTATTCGATCCCGACGTTGATGGTGATGCGGTTGACCTGATCCGTCAGGGTCCAGTTGAGCAACCGCCCGGTGATGAACTCCTTGTTGGGCACCAGCAGCTCCTGCTTGTCCCAATTTCGGATGGTGGTCGCGCGGATCTGGATGTTGGTGACCACGCCGGTGGTGTCTCCGATGGTCACCACGTCACCGACCCGCACCGGGCGCTCGAACAGGATGATCAGGCCGCTGATGAAGTTGGCCACGATCTCCTGGAGTCCGAAGCCGATGCCGACGCTCAGCGCCGCCACCAGCCACTGGACCTGGGACCAGCTCAGCCCCAGGGTGCCAAAGGCGGTGAGGAAGGCCGCCGCCGTGATCACATAGCTCACCAGGGTCTTCACCGCATAGCGGGTCCCCGCCGTGACGGTCGTGGCTTGCAGCAGCACGATCTCGATCAAGGCGGGGAGGTTCTTTGCCGCTACCAGGGCGACGAGGATGATCACGAGCACCATCAGCACATCCGCCGCGGAGACCGGGATGACCTGCTCCACCCCCTCAACCGTGCCTTGGTAATGCCACAGGGGGATCTGGTCTAGCAGGCTGAGGGCGGGGAGCATGTCCGACCAGATCCACCAGATACCCAGGACATAGGCGATTCCCAACAGGGTATTGACCAGTCGCCGGGTCTGCTCGTCGAGGCTGGCGAGGTCCACCTCGGGCTCCTCGACCGCGCCGAGCAACGGAATGTCCTTGGGCTGAGCCGCGGTCCGTTCCGCCTCGGTCTGGGCGCGGCGGGCGGCCGCGCGCTCCAGGGCGGCCTGCAGCGCCAGTCGCCGGCGGGCGAGCATCAGCCACCGAATCACCGTCTGATGCACCAGAACGAGCCCCAGGCTCAGCCAGGCGGTCTCGACCAGCACCTGGAACATGGTGCCGGCGGCATAGGAGTAGCCGAGCAGTGTGAGCAGGGCAAGCGCCAGGGGCATCGCCACGATGGCCGGGAACCAGAGATTGCGGAGACGGTTGGCCCAACCCTCCGGATTCTCTGTCAGGACCCCCTTGATGGCACCGGTGCGGGGGCTCAGCAGTCGGGCGAACAGGATGGTGACGGCGATCATCGCCGCGGTCAGGGCCACGCGCGCGAGCCCGCCGCTGTGCCTCGGGTCATTGAGCTGATAGACGGCAATGGCCAACAGCGCCAGGGGCACGCCAACGGGGATGAACCATCTGAGGTGGCGCCGAATGGTCGCCAGGGCCTCGCTGCTCCACCGGAAGTGCCGATCCGCCAGTCCCCCGCGCATACAGGTCAAGCGAAAGGCCAGGAGGAAATAGAGCCCCAGCGAGACCTGGACCAAACCTTGGCCGATGGCGCGCGTGAAGGTCGTAGCCTCGATGGATTGGGCAAGCTCCCGTCCTATCAGGAATGTGATGAGGGGCAGGGGCAGGGCGGCCAAGAGAGTCAAACCGATGGCCCTGAGCGTGTAGCGAAAATTGTCCGTGCGGATACGACGCAGGGGCTCGGCGGTGTCGCGCAGGGCGCGGCGGATCACCGCTCCGCGCACCAACAGGGCGACGGCGACCAAGAGTCCCAGCCAGGTCAGCGGGGCCCGGGGCAGGGCATAGGCTAAGACCTGGATCACCTCTGCCCAGGCATCCGGCGCGAGCAGCCACGCCACACCCGCGGGGAGCGCGTCGAGGGTCTCCAGCCCGACGGGCAGGGTGCTGCGAACCCACAGCAGGTGCTCGGCCAGGAAGCCGTCGTACACCTGCACGGTCTGCATAAGCTGGCGTGCCGCGCCATTGATGTCGTCGAGCTTGCGCAGGTAGGTGTCCTGGGCGGCGGTGGCCTTCTGGAGCAGGGCCTTGCGCTGATCCAGAAGGTTCTTCAGCTCCTCGCGCGCCTGCTGGGGCAAGGCCTCGGAGGTGGTGGAGGCCAGCTCGTCGATGACCTGATCCAGGTTTCGAAGCCGACGCTGCTCCTCGCGATAACGGATCTGATTGAGGGTGATCTCCGCGATCTCGTCCTCGCGCTCCACGACGGCCTTGTGGAGCTGGCGCACATCCGGCAGTTGGGCACGCTGATCGATCAGGATCTGACCCAGGGCCCGGTTCAGCCCGGCGACCTCCACGCGCTGCTGGGCCCCCCGGTACTCTTCCTCGACGCGCTTCTGCTCCTGCTCCAGCCGGGCCGCGATCATGTTCAGGCCATCGAGACGCTCCGCCAGGTCCGCGAGGGAGGCCGTGATCTCGGCATTCTGATCCGCCGCCTCCTGGACCAGACGGTGCTTGCCCGCCGCTTCCCGTTGGGCCGCCTCGGTCGCCACGCGTGCCTGGGCGGCGTCCGCCTTGCCGCTCTCCACCTGCAGGGCCTCAAGGGCGGAGCGCTGCCTCTTCAAGCGCTCCAGCTGGGCGGTCGCCTGCTCTCGGCGGGCCCGATAGAGCTCCTCCCGCACCGGGAGGCTGGCCAGCTCCTGCTCGATCGCCCGCAGCTCCGCGAGCTGGGCCTGGCGGCGGGCCTCCAGGGCCCAGGCCGAGGCCTGGGTCAGGTCGGCCGACTGGCCCTCCGGTGCCGGCTGCCCTTGGTCCGCGGCGGCTTGCGCCAGGGTCTGCTTGAGCTCCAGGACCCGGGCGCGCGCCTGGCCGAGGCGGGTGGTGGATCCCTCGAGCAGCTTGTCCAGCTCCGCGAGGCGAGCCTCCAGGAGGGCCGTCTCGGTCTTGATCTTGGCCAGCCGCTGGGCGATGGCCTCGGGCTCCAGATTCCGCGGCAGGGCCTCCTCGGGCGGTCCCCCGGCCTGGCCCGACTCGAGCTGTCGGCGGATCTCCGCCGTCTCCTGGGGCGCCTGCTCGAGCGCGGCAAGCAGCTCGCTGCCCTTGGTCTCGAAGTTACGGGCGGCCTCAAGCTGGGTGAGGGTGCGACGGTATTGCTCCATCAGGGCGTTGCGGGCCCCTTCCTCCAGCGCACTGTCAGACTCGGCGGCCTTGATGCGGGCTTCGATCTCGGCGCGGCCCGGTACCGTCAGGACCGATGCGGCGCCGGCCTCGACGGCGGCCGCCCCAGCGGACCCCGTCGCTTCTTCGGCGACTGCGGTGGCGCCTGCCGACCAGAGGGACAGGGCCAACCCCAGGGACACGAGCACCCTGGGGATCGCGCTCGGGCGAGTGGAAGGACACGAGGGGAGAACGCGCCAAAGGCCGAGAGAAGGGGTCGGAGGGTGCCGACGGGAGCGGCAGGTGCACAGAGTCAAGCGGATCACCTTGGGGCAAGGGTAGGCGACCGGCGTCGTCCACAGCGCGAGGTCCAGGGTGCCACGGCACGCCGTGGCTCGGTGCGTGGAGGAGGCGAGGCCTGGTCGTCCGGGTTGCCAGCCGATGCTTGGGGCGGGCCCTGGTCAGGCTGGCGATCATACCAGATCGGCCTTGGGCCCCCGGAGCCCGCGCCCTCGGGCCCACCCCCAGCGCCGCCCGCAAGCTTGGCTTGGAGGCGTCCGGCGCTACCGCGCAATGCAACGCGCGTCCGGCCGGTGGCTGCATGAAGAAGCGCCGCGACGGGATGGCATGGGTCACGGAGCTGGAGCGGTCATCGGGGACGCGCCCGCTGGCAGCAAGGGATCAATCGGCGCCTGGGGGGTTCGAGAGGTGCGCCAGGGCAGCATCCGGGCGCGGCCGGGGGTCCCGAGGTTCCCCCGGCCGAGGCCCCCTGGGAAGCGCTGGCCGGGCGCGTCGCACCCGGCCCAGGACACAGTCCATTGAAGCTCAGGCCGCGACGGCGAGCACGGGGGCGTTGGCCCCGGGTTGGCGCACCGGCTCCTTGAGGGTGACGAGCTCCTCGGCGCTGCTCGGATGGATGGCGATCGTGGCGTCCAGGTCCGCCTTGGTCGCGCCCATCTTCAGGGCGACGGCAAAGCCCTGGAGCATCTCATCCACCCCGTCACCGATCAGGTGTATCCCAACCACCCTCTGCTGGGGCCCCTCGCAAACCAGCTTCATGGCGGTCAGCGGGCCCCGGTCGCTCAGCGCGTAGCGCATGGGCTTGAAGCGGGTCTCGTAGATCGTCAGGGTATCCCCGTAGCGTGCCTGGGCCTCCGGCTCCGTCAGACCCACCTTGCCCACGGGGGGGTGAGCGAAGACCACGGTGGGCACGTTCTCATAGTCGAGCTTCTGGTCGGGCTCGCCGCCGAATAGGCGCCGGGCGAGGCGCCGCCCGGCGGCGATGGCCACGGGGGTCAGGGGCTCTCGCCCGGTCACGTCGCCGATGGCGTAGACACCCGGCACATTGGTCGACTGGAATTCGTCCGTGGGGATCAGGCCGTTGGGCCTCACCGTCACCCCCGCCGCATCGAGCCCAAGCCCACCGCTGTTGGGGCTTCGGCCTACCGCCCAGATGACGGTATCGAAGCCCGTGAGCTGGCCGCCGTCGCGGGCGGTGATGGCGATGCCCCCCTCGTGCCGCTCCAAGGCCGCCACCTCGAGCCCCAGGTGCAGGTCGATCCCCTCATGTCCCATGGTCTCGACGAGGGTCTCGCCGATCAGCGGGTCGAAGGCCCATAAGGGTCTGGACTCAAGGGCCATCAGGGTCACCTCGGAGCCCAGGGCACGCAGCACCCCGGCCAACTCCACCCCGATGTAGCCTCCGCCGATCACCGCCACGCGCCGAGGTTGCCGGGACAGGTTGAAGAACTCATCAGAGGTGATACCGAGCTCGGCGCCGGGCAGGCGGGGCACCAGCGGGCGCCCGCCAGTGGCGATCACGATGTGATCCGCCCTGTAGCAAGCCCCGTCCACCTCCAGGGTGCGGGCGTCCAAGAAGCGGCCGTAGCCGTCGATGCGCACTATCCCGAGGCGCTCGGCGTAGCCATCCCAGTAGTCGTTGATGGCCTGGACATAGCGGTTGCGGCCCGATACCAGCGCCTGCCAATCCACCCCATGGAGAGAGGCCCGCACGCCCAAGGCCGGGGCATCGGCGATGGCCGCGGCCAGATTGGCGGCGTACCACATGACCTTTTTTGGGACACAGCCCCGGTTCACGCAGGTGCCGCCAAGGCGGCTGGCCTCGATGATGGCGACCCGCTTGCCGAGCGCGGCGGCCTGCTCCGCCACCGCCAGCCCCCCGCTGCCACCGCCAATGGCGATCAAATCGTAGTGGTGACAATCGTTTCGTTGACTCATGTCGTGAAGCTCCTGATCAGGATTGCGTCTGGTGGGGTCCTGGACCGGTTGGGGCGTCTTGGCAAGACGCCGGTCCTAGGATCCAGGCCCTCCCTGGCCGTCGCGTGGCCCGTCTCTGGCGCGAACGAGGCCTTGCCCTTAGGCGGCAAGGCGCTCGCTCAGCCAGTTGGAGACCGCCTCCGAGCCTCCGATGTGGGCGCCGTTGACGAACACCTGGGGAACCGTGGCGGCATTGGCGACGGCCCGCAGGGTCTGCTCCGTGAAGTCGCGGTTCAGCACCAGCTCCTCGAAGGCGATGCCGGCGTTGCGCAGCTCCTGCTTAGCCTTGACGCAGAAGGGGCAGCCATCGCGGCTGAAGACCGTCACGTCAAAGGGCTTGGGGGCGTTCGGAGCCAGATAGCGCAGCATGGTGTCCGCGTCCGAGACCTCGTAGGGATCGCCGGGCAGGTCCGGCTCGATGAACATCTTGGTGATGACCCCATCCTTCACCAGCATGGAGTAGCGCCAGGAGCGCTTGCCAAAGCCCAAGTCGTCCTTGTCGACCAGCATGCCCATGCCAGCGGTGAAGTCCCCGTTGCCATCCGGCAGGAAGCGGAGCGCATCCGCGCCCTGGCTCTTCTGCCACTCGTTCATGACGAAGGCGTCGTTCACGGAGACGCACACCACCGCGTCAACCCCCTGAGCCTTGAAGGCAGGCACCAGCTGGTTGTAACGGGGCACGTGGGACGACGAGCAGGTGGGGGTGAAGGCCCCGGGCAGAGAGAAGACCACCACGGTCTTGCCGGCGAAGACCTCGTTGGTGGTCACATCCACCCACTCATGCCCCTGGCGGGTGCGGAAAATGACTTGGGGAACACGGCTTCCGGTTCGATCTTGCAACATGATTCGCAGCTCCAGATTGGGTTGGTGTTGTATTCCGGTGGCGGTAGGGCCCGCCGACGTGTTCCAGGATACGGACGGCGGAGCATCGTCTCCAATGGATTGTTATGATATCCGCGATCGGCGCGCCCGATTGTCGCGGCCTTCGTGAGGAGCCATCTGGGTGAGTCTCGTGTCCGGCAGCCAGCCCATTATCTTGATCGTCGAGGACAGCCGTGCCTTGGCGGAGGTCTACCGTAGCTATCTGACCGGGGAGCCCTATCAGGTGCGGCACGTGGCGGATGGCCGCCGCGCCCTCGCCGAGCTCGACAGGGAGCCTCCCGCCGTCCTGCTCCTGAGTCTCAGGCTGCCAGACATGGACGGCATGGCCATCCTGCGGCGGGTCCATGAACGGCAGATTCCCACCGCCGTGGTGGTGATCGCGGTCGCGAGCCGTGTGGACCTCGCGGTGGATGCCATGCGTTATGGCGCCTTTGACGTCGTCGACCGGCCTTTCGGCGCCAAACGCATCAAGGTGACGCTACGCAATGCCCTGGAACGCCAGCGCCTGACCTCGCTGGCCGAGCGCGCGGACGATGACTTGCGCCGGGACCACTACCACGGATTCATCGGCTCGTCCCCGCCCCTGCAGGCCGTCTACCGTACCATCGACAGCGCCGCCCCCAGCCGGGCCACCATCTTCATCACGGGGGAGAGCGGCACCGGCAAGGAGCTGTGCGCTGAGGCCATCCATCGCCAGAGCGGGCGGCGCGAGGGACCCTTCGTGGCCTTGAATTGCGGCGCCATCCCCCGCGACCTGATGGAAAGCGAGATCTTCGGTCATGTGCGGGGTGCCTTCACCGGGGCCACCCGGAACCGGCTCGGGGCGGCGGAGCAGGCGCACGGTGGCACCCTGTTCCTCGACGAGATCGCGGAGCTGGACCTGGACCTGCAGACCAAGCTCCTGCGCTTCGTCCAGACGGGGTGCATCCAGCGGGTGGGGAGCACCGAGCTTGCCAAGGTGGACGTCCGCATCATCTGCGCCACCAATCGGGATCCCGAGCAGGAGGTGGCGGAGGGCCGATTCCGGCAGGACCTCTACTATCGGCTGCACGTCATCCCCATCCATCTGCCGCCCCTGCGCGAGCGACCGGACGACATCGGGCTCCTGGCCAATCACTTCCTGCGCACCTTTGCCGCCGAGGAGGGGAAGGGGTTTCGCGCCCTCGCCCCGGAGGCTGAGGCGGTATTCCTGGATTACGACTGGCCAGGCAATATTCGTCAGTTGCAGAACGTGATCCGCAACGTGGTCGTGCTCCACGATGGGGAGCAGGTGACCCGGGCGATGTTGCCGGCCCCCCTCGACGGGGCCGTGGGAGGGTCGCGTGGGGTGCTGTGGGACCGCGCCCGGGGTGGCGCCCCGGAGCGCGACCCGATGCGGGAGCGGACCATACTGCCCTTGCACGTCCTCGAAAAGGAGGCGATTGAGCGCGCCATCTGCCTGTGCGAGGGTAATATCCCCCGCGCCGCCGCTCTGCTCGAGGTGAGCCCCTCCACCCTCTACCGTAAGCGCCAGGCCTGGGGGTCCCGAGGGGTCTGACCCGTCTCGAGCCGGGCGGTGGCACCGGGCAGATCCCGCCCCGGTCGAGTTTACGGCCCGGCATGGCCGAAGGGCTCAGGGCGCGTGGCTTCCAAGAGAAGCAACCGGCCAAATGCCTTCCTGGCATTCGATTGCCTCGCAGGCCATCCTTGGCCCGGTCGGGAAGCGCAATGAATCAGGGTCAAGGGACTAGGCGACTAACGAGGTTCTGTGATGGCACTAGGGGGTTTCGATCGGGCCCTATGGCTGGTCATCCTGGGCCTGCTCGCGGCCATTGCCGGGGTTGCGGTCTACAAGGTGCAGCCCCTGCTGAACCCCAAGCCGGTCCTTTCGGCGCCCCTGGATCCGGGCTGCGATCTCCGTCTGGGGCCCTGCCGGGCCCGGTTCCCCGGGGGCGGGGAGCTTACCTTCGAGATACGTCCGAGCACCCTGCCGGTGCTGGTCCCGCTGACGCTGAAGGTCGCGGTTGACGGTTTGGAGGCCAGCGCTGCCGAGGTGGACTTCGCGGGCGTGGACATGAACATGGGGTTTAACCGCGTGGCCCTTCGGCCAGTCGGCGGCGGTCGCTTCGAGGGCGAGGGCATGCTTCCCACCTGCGTTCGGGATCGTATGTCCTGGGAGGCCAAGGTCCTGGTGCAAAGCCGCGCGGGCCTGGCCGCGGCGCCCTTTCGCTTCGAGACTCGGCGCAACCCCTGATCGCCCGGCGGGATCCCTGAGCGTGTTAGGCGAGCTCGCAGGTGGCGGACTGCACCACCCGGGGCTCGGTCAAGGGATAAGGGGCGATGCGCAGACGCTGCAGGCGCTCCTGGTAGGCGGTGCAGTACTCGTGATGGAAGGTCAGGAAGTGCGGGTCCGAGGTCAGGCTCCAGACGTCCTCGACAAACTGCAGGTAATGGCGGGGCTGGCCCATGTGGTAAGGGGTAGGGCCCTGGTGCAGGCGGAAGCGCTCGACACGCTTGCCCCACATGGGGAAGACACCGGGATTGGCGAGGTGCAGGACCTTGGAGGCTCCCACCACCGAGCTCAGGCAGGCGGCGATGGGGGCGATGAGAGCCTCGCTGATGATCACCCCCTCGCCTCGGGCCTCCGCGAAGGACTCGACGGCCCGGGGTAGGCTGGCCTCGTCGATGCGCAGGCTTCGCGGCATCCAGCCATAGGCAAGGGAGGCGGCCCGCAGAAAGGCATCCATCGGATCCCGGGCCTCCATCCGTACCGCCGCCAAGAGGGTCGGATAGGCGCGCAAAAAGCCTGCCTCCTTTGGGCTTGGGGTGTAGCCTCCCTCGCGCACCCGGGCTACGGCTGGATAGAGCTGTTGCAGGTTCATAGGCTATGGATGATAGCGAATCCCCGGCTCGCGCGCCCAAACGGGCGCGGGTGGGACGGGTACCGGAATCCGGAGGACTTGCGGGGGCTGCTGGAGTGTATCGGCCAGCGTCACGCCACCCGGCATCCCGGGGCCCCTTCCACTCCATCAACGCCAGGTCCGCCGAGGGTTCAGGAATCCCCGGAGGCAGGTCGTCGGACGGCGGCGCAACGGGAGCGATGACGGCCATCGGGGCTCGGCTGGGACCGATTGCTTCGATCCCCGCCGCTCCCAAACTGTGGCATGCAGCGACCCAGGCCGATGTCTTAGGCTGCTAGACTAGGGCGCGTTTCGCGGTGTCACGGCACCTGGTTGGTTGATGCATGGTCCCTGAGGTGGAGGGTCTGCGTTACCCGCCGCCGATGCGCCACAACGCGGCAACCCACCGGAGATGGGCAGGCAGAAGACTAACGATTGCCAAGACGGAAGGGGGAGCTATGGCCACTCTGCTCGATTATTCGGGCCTTTACCAATTGCTGACGGATTTCGTCGGTAAGAAGCGCACAGGCACCATACTCGGCAAGACCGATACGAACAACTCGGTCATCATCGGGTTTAGGGGCGGCGAGGTGGTCTCTTTGATCTGCGCCGGGCGGCGGGGGCGTTCCGCCATCGCCGCGATCCGCAAGATCACCGCCGTCACGGTCCGCATTGAGGACAGCGCGACTCCTTCCAGCGCCGCCGACATGCCGGCCACGGCGGACATCATGCACGGCTTGAGCCCCTGGACCAGCCTGGAGGAGGCGGCGCCGGCACCTTCCCCCGGTCAGGGAGGCGATGGCTCGGGGCTGTGCGACCTGCTGTCCCAGTTCATCGGGCCCATAGCCCCGGTCCTCTGCTCCGAGGCCATCAGCGCCGTCGGCGGCCTGGGCGACGAGGCGCGCAAGCAGCAGGTCATCCTCACCCTCGCCAAAGAGATCGAGAACGAGCGCGAGGCGACCCAGTTCATCGAGCGGGCGCGGAGGCTGCTCGGGGCCGGCTGAGCGGCGAGTCGAGCCTCCGGCGGGCGCCGGAGCGCGCTCCCTGAGCATGCCGGCCGAGCCCCGTCCTGGGGCACTGATTGATCAAGGCAGAGAGGAACCCAGGCCATGAGCCGGCGTGCGCCCTGTGGCGGACGCCGGCTCGGCGCGGGCGCCTCAGGACCGGGCGCGATTGAAGCGCTTCATGACCTGCGCGAAGCTTCGGCGTAGTAGCTCGACGGATCGCGCGAGCTCCCCGATCTCGTCGTTGCGCTGGATGTCCAAGGTCCGGTCGAGGTCGCCCTTGGCCACGGCTTGGGCGGCGTCGGTGATCTCAAGGATGGGTGAGATGAGGTTGCGGCGCACCAGCAGGTTGATGGTCACGAAGATCAGGCCGAACAGGACGGTGAGCAGGCCAATCGCGAGCAGGCTGCGCTCCATCGCGAGGGCATTGACGTCGGCGATGGGCACTCCCACGAGCTCCAGCCCGACGACATCGCCGTCCTTGTAGTTGTATCCGCTGGCCCGACCATACTGCCCGGTAATCTCCGGATGCACCTTGTCCGGCGCGCCGTGGCATTGCAGGCACCCGGGCTGACTCACGATGGGGGCGGAATTGACCAGCATGAGCTGCCCGCCCAATTCGCCCCGCGTCTCCAGAGTCTTGACGCTGGGGTCGCCCCGAAACTGCCGGAGCAACTGTTGCTCCAACGGCTGCGGGCTGTTGGCGGGGTTCAGGGGATTGTCGGAGACGTTGCGGATCGCATAGCGGCCCTGAAGCTCCTTGAGGTTCTCTGCGACCCGGCTGACTGCGACGATTCCAGAGAAGCCGGCGGAGTGAAACTGCTTGTTCTGGACGAACCAGGGGCGCATGTCCTTTCCGATGTAGCCCTTGATGGCCTTCACCAGATCACCAAGCAGGCGCAGCTCCGAGTTGGCCTGCGCGAAGACCTCGGTGTGGGTGAAGTAATAGATCGCCGGGGCACTGACGGCGATGCTGAGGAAATAGAGCAACGCCAGGGAGATGTTGAAGCGTCGGGCAATGCTGCCCGTGGTGGTCGTCATCGCAGACTCGGTCGCCATGGGGCTCCTCGTTTCACGTTTGTTCCGCCGCTGCAGGGAGTGCCGAGGGATCATCTGGCACATCCTTCCTGGGGTTCCATTACCCAGCTCTCATAACGGAGAGGCGGTTGCAGCGAGGGGCAGCCGGTCGGCTGGAATCGTGACCCGTGGCGCTCCCCGGCCCCAGGGCCTTGGGTTTTGGCGAAGGGGAGGTTCGAGGTAAGGTGGGGCCGGGGCTCTGGCCAGCCCGGGGACGTTCCGATTTTCGCTGGCAGAGACAGTACCGGCACGGGTGTCCCGCGGGGCGGGGTCCTGACTGGAAGCGAAGCAATCCGGCGGCCCACCCAGCACCGGGATGGGCGCCTACTCCAGGTCGAGGTGGCGCCTTCCGAGGCCAACGGACAACCGCAGTCTCAGCCGGCCACGATCCGAACCGTCTTGCCCTCGGTGAGACCCAGGAACCCCCGCGTGATGACGCGCTCTCCCGGGGTCAGCCCCTCGAGAATCTCGATGCCATCGGCGATCCGCAGGCCACTGCGCACCGGGCGGCGCAGGGCGCTATGCTCCGGCCCCACCAGCCAGACGAACTCCCCCTCCCGGTCCCGGTGGAGGGCGCGGAAGGGCACCAGGAGCCGATCGCTCGGGGCCGCTTGGAGGGTCACACGCACGAACTGGCCGGCCCGGGCCCCCGCGGGCACCGGGTCCAACGCGAGCTCGACGATGGCCTGGCGGCTGGACTCCTCGAGCCGAGGATGGATGCGCAGGATGCGTGCCTCGAAGGATTGGTCCCCCAGGGCGTCGATGCGCACCCGGGCGGGGTCGCCCACCAGCAGGTCTGGGAGTATGAGCTCAGAGGCGTAGACCTCCGCCACCAGGGACTGGGGGTCGGCCAGGGTCAGCAGGTGGGTGTTCTTGGCCACGAAGTCCCCAGGCTCCACCCGCCGCTCGGTGATGACCCCGGCGAATGGCGCCGCGATGTGGGTGAATCCCAGGCGTGTCTCCAGCAGTCGCAGGTCCGCTTGGGCCAGCGCCAGGGCGGTGGCCGCCTGGGCCACCTCGTCCTCGGAGGCCGCGCGCTTGCGCTGGAGGTCTTGAAGTCGGGAAAGGTCGAGCCGCTTCTGGGCCTCGGAGGCCTGGGCCTTGTCGCGCTCGGCGCGCAGTAGGTCGTCCTCCAGCCGCACCAGGGTTTGCCCCTGGACCACCTGGTCCCCCTCGAACAGGTCGAGCTCCAGGACGCGCCCCTCTTCCTGACTGAAGATCCGCACCAGCCGGCGATAGCGCAGGGTTCCGGGGCGCTCCTGGGTCGTGGCGATGGGTGTCCGCGCGGCGGTGATCGCGGTCACCAGGTGGTCGGAGCGTGCCCGTGCGGTCGGGCTCCCGGCCGGTGTCTCCCCCGATTGGGTGCAGCCGGCGAGCAGGATGAGGGCAACGAGCAGGAGGCCGGACGCGGCTGGCTTGGCGGCGCGCCTCATCGTCCGGTGAGGTCTCGGATCTCGATCACGGGGGCCGCCGCGGGCTCCTGAGAATAGTCGTAGTGCTTGATGCGGCGTCGGATGTTGCGCTGGATGATGACCCCGAGCACCTGCCACTGCAGCCCGTCGAGCTCGATGTCGGGATAGATGCGGTTCTCCGCGATCAACCGCTCCCGCCCTTGCGTATCCCTGACGTACTTGCGGAACCAGCGCACCCCCTCGACCTCGACGAAGCAGTAGGTCCCGTTGCGGCGCTGATCCGTCGGCTCGATGATGACCACGCAGCGGTCGGGGAACTCGGGCTCCATCTGGTCCCCGAGCACCTGCAAGGCGTAGGGCTCGTGCATGCTGCAGCCGGTGCTGCCCGCTATGCCGTCCAGGGTGCCCTCTGGGGTGGGATCTGCCATCATCCGTCCTCAACTCCGGGGTCTCTGTCTCCGGTCTCGTATGCCGGCCGAGTGCCTCAAAATGGCACCCGGTCTGCCACAAAGCAACCGCTTACCCCGATGCAACGAATCGTCGCCACCGAGCGCGCCCACGGCGACCGCCGCGACTGGCACAACCTGCGCGCCATGCTCCCCTACCTGTGGGAGTTCCGCGGCCGGGCGGCCCTGGCCCTGGCCTGCTTGGTGCTGGCCAAGGTGGCCAACGTCGGCGTGCCCCTGGTGCTCAAGCAGATCGTGGATGTCTTCGAGGGCCGCCAGGGTCAGGTCCTGATCCTGCCCCTGACCCTGCTGCTCGCCTATGGGGCCCTGAAGCTCTCCTCCTCGCTCTTCAACGAGCTGCGCGACGTGGTCTTCGCCCGGGTGCGCTACCGGGCCATGCGGCGACTTTCCACCCGGGTGCTGGAGCATCTCCATGCCTTGTCCCTGCGCTATCACCTGGAGCGGCGTAGCGGGGCCATCAGCCGCGACCTCGAGCGGGGAACCCGCTCGGTGGCGACCATCCTCAACTACATGGTCTTCAGCGTGCTGCCGGTGCTGGTGGAGTTCGGCTTGGTGGCCGTTATCCTGCTCGGTCGCTACGCCCCGGTCTTCGCGCTGGTGACCTTCGGCACCGTGGCGGTCTACGTGGCCTTCACCTTCGCCATCACCGAGTGGCGCATGGACTACCGCCACGATATGAACCGGCTCGACTCCCAGGCCAACGGCCAGGCCATCGACAGCCTAATGAACTACGAGACGGTGAAATACTTCGGCAACGAGCCCATGGAGCTCGCCCGCTACGACGCCACCCTCGCCCAGTGGGAGGAGATGGCGGTGAAGAGCCAGACCTCCATGTCGGTGCTCAACTTTGGCCAGGGGGCCATCATCGCCCTCGGCGTGACCCTGCTCATGGTCTTCGCCGCCCAGGGGGTGGCGGATGGGGCCATGTCGGTGGGTGACCTGGTGCTGGTCAATGCGCTGCTGCTCCAGCTCTTCATCCCGCTCAACTTCCTCGGGATCGTCTATCGGCAGATCAAATACGCCATTGCCGACATGGACCTGGTCTTCAAGCTCCTGGAGCGCCGGCCCGAGGTCGCCGAGCTGCCAGGCGCCCGTCCCCTGGCGCTGGGGTCCGGGGCCATCCGCTTCGATCACGTGGACTTCCACTATCAGCCCGAGCGGCCGATCCTCAAGGACCTCGACTTCGCCGTCGAGCCGGGCCAGACCCTCGCGGTGGTGGGCCACAGCGGGGCCGGCAAGTCCACCCTGGCGCGGCTCCTGTTCCGTTTCTACGACGTGACCGGTGGTCGCATCCTGATCGACGGCCAGGACATCCGCTTGCTGACCCAGGAAAGCCTGCGCTCGGCCATCGGCATAGTCCCCCAGGACACGGTGCTCTTCAACGAGAGCATCTATTACAACCTGCTCTATGGTCGGCCCGATGCCCGCCGCGAGGAGGTGTTGCGGGCCGCGGAGATGGCCCACATCCGGACCTTTGTCGAGTCCCTGCCCAACGGCTGGGACACCATCGTCGGGGAGCGAGGACTCAAGCTCTCGGGTGGTGAGAAGCAGCGGGTGGCCATCGCCCGGGCTATCCTCAAGCGGCCCCGCATCCTGGTCTTCGATGAGGCCACCTCGTCGCTCGACAGTCATACCGAGCAGGCGATCCAGCAGACCCTGGCGGAGGTGGCGGAGGACCACACCACCCTGGTGATCGCCCACCGTCTGTCGACGGTGGTGGACGCCGACCGCATCCTGGTCCTGGACCAGGGCCGGATCCGAGAGCAGGGCACCCACCGGCAGCTTCTCGACTTGGGTGGCCACTATGCCGCCCTCTGGGAGCTACAGCAGCGGGAGGACAACCGCATGGTCCTGGAGTCCCCATGAGCGACCGGGTTCAGCCGTTGACGATGGTGCCCGAGCCGACGCGGCGCCCCTCGGCGCGCCTCTGGGGCATGCTGCACGAGGCGGGCCTGATCCTCCCCCTCGCCCTGGTGGCAATGACCCTGGCGGTGGCCTTCGCCATGGTGCTGCTGCACTGGGCAAGCCCCGCCCTGGCCTGGCCGCCATTGGTGTGCTTCGGCTTCCTGGTCGCGGGCATGGTGGGCTTCGTCGTGACCTGGCTGCGCCTGCGTAGTCGGCTGCTCGTGCCCCTGGTGCGGCTCGAGGAGTCGGTGTCCCGCGTCAGTCAGGGCGAGCCAGGTGCCAGCGAGGCGCTGCCCGACGCCGGGGTCCTGGAGCGTATGGCGCGCGACATCGGCAGCCTCAACGCCGAGCTCACCGAGCTCTACGAGGACATGGACAGCCGGGTGGCGCGCCAGACCATGCGGCTGGCCCAGAAGACGGCATCGCTCAAGATCCTCTACGACGTGGCCGCCGGTATCCATCAGGCCGGCAGCCTCGAGGACCTGCTTCTGCGCTTCCTGCGGGTCCTGAAGGAGATGGTGAACGGGCGAGCCGCCACGGTGCGCCTGGTGATGGGCGATGGCAGCAGGCGCCTGATCGGATCCATTGGCCTCGACGACGACCTGGTCCGGGAGCAGGACATGGCCCCGGTAGATCTCTGTCTGTGCGGCAGCGTGCTCACGCCGGGAAATATCCTGTGCGATCAGGATGCCCGCTACTGCTCGCGCATCTATGGGCGGCGCATGTTCCGCTCCGCGGAGCTGGAGGTGGTGACGGTGCCCTTGGAGCACCGGGACGAGCTGCTCGGTGTCTATACCATCTTCGTAGACCGCCCCGGGGTGAGCGCCCGGGAGGACATCATGGATCTCCTGCTCACGGTCGGGCACCATCTGGGGGTAGCCATCGCCAAGCACCGATCCGAGGCCGAGGCGAGGCGGCTCACCATCGTGGAGGAGCGCAACACCCTGGCCCACGAGCTCCACGACTCCCTGGCCCAGACCCTGGCCAGCCTGCGCTTCCAGGTGCGCATGCTCCAAGACGCCCTGGGCGAGGCCCCGATCCCCGAGGCGGCGCGCCGGGACCTGGCGCGGGTGCGCAATGGACTCGACGAGGCCCACAAGGAGCTGCGGGAGCTGCTGACCAGCTTCCGTGCGCCGCTCGACCGCCAGGGACTCGCGGCCGCCCTGGAGTCGCTCACCCTGCGCTTCGGGCGGGAGACGGAGATCCATTGCCTGTTCCAGAACGATTGCCGCAACCTGGAGCTCTCCGCCACCCAGGAGCTCCAGGTCCTGCGCATCGTCCAGGAGTGTCTGGCCAACATACGCAAGCACGCCCGGGCCCACACGGTGCGGGTCCTGCTGACCCGAGAGCCCAGCTCGGGTCCGGCTGGACCCCCGGGTGGCGCCCTGGTGGTGCTGGTGGAGGATGACGGGATCGGCTTCAGGATCCCCGTCTCGGGGGACAGGGCGGGGGATCACATCGGGCTCTCGATCATGGAAGAGCGGGCCCGGCGCATCGGGGCGGAGCTGCGCATCGAGAGTGAGCCGGGGGAGGGGACCCGGGTGGAGCTGCTGCTGGAGGCTGGGCGCCGGCCGGAGCGTCGGGAGCGGGTGGCCGCCTGATGCGCGTCTTGCTGATCGACGATCATGCCCTGTTCCGCTTCGGGCTCCAGGAGCTCCTGGAGCGCCGCGGAATCGAGGTGGTGGCCGCTCTCGGGGACTGCGCCTCCGGGATTCGCCGGGTGGCCGAGACCCAACCCGACGTGGTGCTCCTGGACATGCGCATGCCGGGGATGAGCGGCATCGAGGTCCTGCGGGAGCTGCGTGCCGCTCACCCGCGGATGCCCATCGCCATGTTGACCACGAGCGCCGAGGAGCGCGACCTGATCGAGAGCCTGCAGGCCGGGGCCCAGGGCTATCTGCTCAAGGACATGGAGCCGGATGCCCTGATCGCGGCCCTGGGTGAGATCGTCCAGGGGCGCACCCTGGTGGCCCCGGAGCTCACCGGCATCCTGGCCAAGGCGGTTCAGGGGGAGGTGCGGAGCGGGCCCGCGCCTGAGGACCGGATCGCCGACCTGACCCCCCGGGAGCAGCAGATCCTGTGCCACCTGGCGGAGGGCCAGAGCAACAAGGCGATCGGCCGCCGGCTCGGGATCTCGGACGGGACGGTGAAGCTCCACGTCAAGGCCATCCTGCGCAAGCTCGCGGTCCATTCGCGGGTGGAGGCGGCCGTGATCGCGGTGGAGCGGGGCCTTTGCGACCGGGTTCCGCCCCGGGAATGAGCGCCCGCGAAGCGCTCACCGCGCATTCAAGCAAGGTAACGGGTGTAAGAAGCTGGAATCAAGATGAAGAATTTTCTCGAGCTGGTGAAAGGTTGTCTTGCGGACGTGAGGGAGATCATGCCCTGGGATCTCGAGATCCGCCTAGAGGAGAATCCTGATCTCCTGATCGTCGATGTGCGCGAGCCGGATGAGTTTGCGGCCATGCACATCCCTGGCTCCATCAACGTGCCGCGCGGCATCCTGGAGTCCGCGTGCGAATGGGACTACGAGGAGACGGTTCCCGAGCTAGTCCAGGCGCGCGAACGGGAGGTGGTGGTGGTATGCCGCTCCGGCTACCGCAGCGTCCTGGCGGCCAGCTCCATGATGCTCCTTGGCTATCGCGACGTCGTCTCACTGCAGACGGGACTGCGGGGGTGGAAGGACTACGAGCAAGCCCTGGTGGATGCCCAGGGGGGCGAGGTGGATCTGGACGATGCCGACCGTTATTTCACCCCTCGCCTGCGACCCGAGCAGATGCGGCCCAAGGATGCAGGATGAGACACCAGGCTTGATCGACAGGGGGTTGGACCGGGCACAGCGGCACCGCGCCGTTCCGGAGGCTCAACCCCGCAGATAGGCGAGGGCCCCGGTTCCGAAGCGGGTCGGCACGAGGCCCAGCCGGGCGAATCCGTCGTTCTCGTAGCAGACGTTGCCCTCCAGGAGCATTTGAAGCTGGTCCCTGGTGATCGGGAACCAGGGGAACCGGTCCAAGAGCCCAGCCACCGCGCTGACCGCCAGGGCGGGCGCCGGCAGCATCCATTTGCTCCGACCGCAGGCGGCGGCGATGGTCTCTAGGATGGATCTCCAGCTCAACCGGTCCGGACCGCATAGGCTGTAGGTCTGGTATTCGGTCCCTCGGTCCCTGAGTGCCAGGCCGAAGGCGGCGGC
>JBLMWY010000034.1:0-2823 GCA_050257475.1 Bdellovibrio bacteriovorus | reverse complement strand
AACAGGGGGAGTGATCGATGGCGAGCATTGAGCAGATCGAGATGGCGCGCTACCGCGCGGAGCTGGACGACGACGTCAGGCATCTAGTCAGGAAGTACTGCCGCATCATGGGCTGGGAAGTGCCCGAGCTCGACGAGAAGGCCGCCAGGGCGCTGATCTTGGAGGCCCTGCGGGACGCCTTGGCGAAGGTGGAGGCAGACTAGGATCGAGCCCGCGCGCGTCTGCCTGATCACGCCCCGCGCCGGAGGCGGGGACCTGCTGGGGTCGCGTTCACCCACCACCGCCTTGCCGTGGCTGCTCGCGGCGGTGGTGGTGGGCAGCGGGGGCGCCGGCGGTCCTCCCCACACCGGTCGCTGCGACCTGGAGCCTTCAGAGCTGTATCCACGGCGTGCAGCGGCGAGTCGTGCCCGAGCCGGCCCTCTCATCTGAGCCTGAACGCTAGCAACAACCTGTTTGCCCACTCCGATCCGTCGGCATGGCGGGGGAGCGGCTCTATTGAGCCCGGCTCCCATCGCTGGATCGGTCCGGACATCGGCCTCCTGTCGGCTTGAAGCCCCGCCCCACCGGACCCATTGCTTCCAAGCTTCGCGCCGACGCTTCAGCCTCTCGGCCGCCACCAGCGGCAGACAATCCCACCCAAACCGTTACGGAGATTCCCAATGAGCACCCTGGTCGTGATCTCGTTTCCCGAGGAGCAGTTGGCCTTCGAGCTGCGCGCGGCGCTGGCCAAGCTGCAGAAGCAGTATCTGCTGGAGATGGAGGACGTGGTGGTGGTCACCAAGGACGATCAGGGCAAGGTCAAGCTCCACCAGGCCACCAACCTGACCGCCATGGGGGCTGTGGGCGGCGGCTTCTGGGGCATGCTGATCGGCATGATTTTCCTCAATCCGCTGCTGGGGGCCGCGGTCGGTGCCGGGGCGGGCGCCCTGTCGGGGCGCTTCACTGACCTCGGGATCAACGACCAGTTCATGACGGACTTGGCCGATAGCTTCAAGCCCGGCTGCTCGGCCGTCTTCGTCCTGGTGCGCAAGGCCACGGCGGACAAGGTCCTGGAAGGATTGGAGCAGTTTCGGGGCAAGGGCAAGGTGATCCAAACCTCGCTCACCAAGGACGAGGAGCAGAGCCTGCGTGCCTTCATCGAGGCCCAGGTCTGAGGTCGGCGACGGGGGCGGTGCTTGCAGGCTGGCCGCTCGGGGTTGAGCGGGCAGGCCTGTGTCGTCCCCGGGTCCTTGGTCCTTGCGTCCGGCTCACGAGTGTTTCGATGGTCCCGAGCCTGTTTTTAGACCTAGGATGCCGCTAGGTTTAAGGCCGTCACACAACCACTCGGGAGAACCACCATGTTGAGCTTGAGACTCTCCGGCGAGCGCGGCCGCGCCCACCACGGCTGGCTGGACAGCTACCACAGCTTCTCCTTCGCCGATTACTACGACCCCCACCACATGGGCGTGTCGAACCTGCGGGTGATCAACGAGGACCGCATCGCCCCGGGCGGGGGCTTCCCCACCCATGGCCATAAGGACATGGAGATCGTGACCTATGTGCTGGAGGGCGCCCTGGAGCACAAGGACAGCATGGGCAACGGCTCGGTGATCCGCCCCGGCGACGTGCAATACATGAGCGCCGGCACCGGGGTGCGCCACAGCGAATATAACGCCTCGGATTCCGAGCGCGTGCACCTGCTCCAGATCTGGCTGATGCCCAACCGGCTGGGGGTGACCCCGCGCTATGACCAGCGGCATTTCAGCCGGGAGGAGCGCCGCGGTCGCCTGGCCCTGGTGGTCTCCCCGGATGGGCGGGACGGCTCCATCGCCACCCACCAGGACGGCTTTCTCTATGCCACCCTGCTCGGCCCGGGCGAGACCGTCGCCCATGCCCTGGCGGCCGGGCGCGAGGCTTACGTCCACGTGGCTCGGGGCGAGGCCCGGGTCAACGGTGAGGCGCTGGGGGCGGGGGACGCGGCGCGGATCCACCGGGAGTCCCTGGTCCAGGTCGAGGCCCCGGCGGATGCGGAGGTCCTGCTGTTCGATCTGCCGGGGAGTAGCGAGTAGCGAGGGCCGAGGGCCGAGGGCGGGCACCGTCCTTGGCCCTTGTACTCCGGATTGATTGGGTCCCCGGCGGGACATTCTTTACGTCTGCAGCGGACCCAGTGAAAACCACCCAAGACGAGGACAGGCAGATGAGCGACAAGCAGGTGTTCGACTATCCCGGCAGCGAGATCGACGTCCACTGGGACGGCCGGCTGTGCATCCACATCGGCGAGTGCGGCGGCGCCGCTGGTGAGCTCTTCGTCGCCGGGCGCGAGCCCTGGTGCGTGCCGGACACGACGACCAAGGCCGAGGTCCGGGAGATCTGCGAGCGCTGCCCGAGCGGCGCCTTGACCTACACCGACAAGGACGGAACGCCCGAGGCCGCGCCCCCCGAGAACACCGTCACCGTGGTCTACAACGGGCCACTCTTCGCCCACGGCGAGCTGGCGATCGAGGGTGCCCCCGCCGACATGCCGGGTCTGGGGTTCCGGGCCGCCCTGTGTCGCTGCGGCCAGTCCAAGAACAAGCCCTACTGCGACAATAGCCACATCGAGGCCCGCTTCGAGGACTACGGCGCCGTGGGGGAGCGGGGCGAGGGGCTTACCGCCCAGGGCGGACCGCTCAAGGTCAAGCCCATCAAGGACGGTCCCCTGATGTTGGAGGGGAATCTGCGCATCCGCGCCGGCAGCGGCCGCCTCGCCTGGGAGGGCACCAAGACCTGGCTGTGCCGCTGCGGACAGTCCAAGAACAAGCCCTTCTGCGACGGCACCCACAAGCAGGCAGGCTTCAGCACCGA
>JBLMWY010000033.1:0-16652 GCA_050257475.1 Bdellovibrio bacteriovorus | reverse complement strand
GACGTCGCCCACCGGGCCGCGGCGATGCCGGCCCGCCTCTCGGGCGGGGAGCAGCAGCGGGTTGCCATCGCCCGTGCCCTGGTGAACCATCCTCCGGTGATCCTGGCGGACGAGCCCACCGCACCCCTGGACAGCGCGCGGGCGCTGGCGGTGATCCGCATCCTCACCCGCATGGCCCGCGAGTATCAGACCGCCGTCATCGTGGTCACCCACGACGAGAAGATCATCCCGACCTTTCGGCGCATCTATTACATCCGCGACGGCCGCACCCACGAGGAGGCCGGTGAGGGACGGGCACTGGAGTGAAGGCCCCCGCGACCAACCCGCCCAGCACCCAAAGGAGGCGACCACGGCGTCGGACCCCCCATGTCACTGCCCCGCCGTGGGCGTCACCGTCACCGGACGCACAAGGAAGACCTCCGGGTCGTCCCAGTGATCGAGCAGCAGGCGCCGAACCCGGTCCTGCCAGAGGGACGCGAAGCGCCGCCGCCCCTCGGCATCCGCGGCACCGCCCAGGCAGCGCTGCATCAGGCCGGGCAGCTCGGGGTCGGCCGGCACCGGGGCGGTGTCGGCCCCGGCGTCGACGGCGGCCCCAGTATCGAGCCGGGTGAGGCGTAGCATCAGGGGCAGCTCCACCCCGAACCGCTGTAGGTCCCGGCGGCAGAAGCGTCCCCCGATACCCTTGAAGCCCGCGCCTGAGGCCGCTCCGGTGAGCAGGGTCAGGACACTGGCGATGACGCCCGTGACCCCGGCCTCCAGGGGCTCCGCGAGGTCGATCCGCACGCCGCCCCGCTCCGGCACGGCGTCCGGATAGAGCAGGCTCAGGGCGCGATGGCCCAGGACATAGGCGGTGGCGACCGTGGGACAGGAGTGCCCGGCCAGCCTGACGGCATCCGCGTAGCCGTAGTCGAGAAGTCCCCCCTCGGCGGCGCCCAGAAAGTCCGCCAGGGGGTCGCGCACCCGCAGACGCGGGACCTGGTCGAAAAAGTCGGGAAATCGCATGATGGTGGTCCGCCCCAAGGTCTGGTGATAGGTGAGGGAGTCTCCTCGCCGCGGGCCACCGGCGCCTTGACCTCGCTCAGGCGCGTGCTCCTGGGACCCGCCGGTGCAAGGACGGACCTCGCGGGGGAATTTGAGGCGGATCAACCCTGACGGCCCCAGGCCAATGGAGCATTGGGTGCCTTGAGGGCGTCCGAGCCCGCCGCCCCTACCCAACCCCAAGATGACCAAGCTCCAGCTCACCCGCTCCCCACCCTTCAGCGTGCCCCTGCGCTTCTTCCTCACCGCCCCGCTCTTTGGCATCGTGGCCGCGGCCCTGATCGCTTGGGGGGGCGGCGAGGCCATCGCCGGACGTTGGAGCCCCCAGGTCCTCGCCATCACCCATCTACTGACCCTGGGCTTCATGGCCATGGTTATGATCGGGGCCCTGTTCCAGGTCTTTCCGGTGGTCCTCGGGGTGGACCTCCCCTGGGGACGGCGGTTGGCCAGTCTCGTGCACGGGACCCTGACACTTGGCACAGCACTGTTGGCGTCGGGTTTTCTGCTGCCGGCCGTGACCTGGCTCATGGCGATGGCCCTGACCCTGCTCTCCGCCGCCCTGCTCCTGTTCCTGGCGAGCGCCGGGGTGGGTCTGTTACGCCAGGGAGGGCGCGGGGGGATGCGCCTCGCAGTGGGCGCCGCCCTGATCGGCCTGCTCGTCACGGCGACCCTTGGCGTCCTCTTGGGCGTGGGCTACGGGGCCGGATTCGGGCCCGTCTCCGCCCATGGGTTGGACCGGCGCTGGACGGACCTCCATGCCCTCTGGGGTCTGCTCGGCTGGGCGGGCCTCCTGGTGGTGGCCATCGCCTACGAGGTGGTGCCGATGTTCCAGGCCACGCCCCCCTACCCCCGGTGGATGCAGCGGGGGTTGAGCAGCGTCCTGCTGGGCAGCCTGGCCCTTTGGTCTCTCGCCTTCGTCGGTCTGCGTCTCGGGGATAGCGCCGAGGGCTGGTCCCTGCTCCTGTGGGCGCCCGGCCTGGTGCTGGGGCTCGCGTACGGGGTCTTCGCCCTGACCACCTTGCGGCTGCAGCTCCAGCGCAAGCGACCGGAGCCGGACCTGACGCTCCTGTATTGGCGCCTCGGCATGTCCTGTCTGATGGCGGGGATCGCCCTGGGCGGCGGCGCCCTGGCCCTCGGCGGGGACCCGGTCTGGCTCATGCTCGCGACCCTGCTGGTCCTGCTCGGCTTCGCCGTCTCCGTCATCAACGGCATGCTCTACAAGATCCTGCCCTTCCTGGTCTGGCTTCACCTCACCCTGATCGTGCAGGCCCAGGGGCGCAATCGGCGCGAGATCCCCCCGGTGAAGGCGCTGCTGCCCTGGGGCACGGCCCGGGCCCAGCTCGTGCTGCATCTGCTCGCCCTGGTGCTTCTCGGTGGCGCCCTGGTGGTGCCCTCCGCTGCCCTCAGCGCAGCGGCCGCCTCGGCTCTGGGGGCCTCGTTCGCCCTGCTCGGTTGGAACCTGTTGGCCGTTCTGAGGCACTACCGCGCGGTGCGCAATGGACGGGGGATGCCGGTCGTGGCCAAGGGGCAAGCCGGATCAGTGGGTTGAGATGACGGCGGACCGGCGGATCGCCCTGCGGGCATCCGCCCTACTGGCATCCGCCTTACTGGGTTGGGGGCTGGGGGCGGCGGGTGCGGCGGGCCAGGTGAGGGACGGCCCGCAGCTTGTCGAGCACATGCAGCAGGGCGAGCCAGGGGTGGCGCAGGGGCATGCGGGGGCCGGCATAGCGCATGACCTCCCGCACCTGATCCCGCATGGTCTGGCTGTAGCAGTGGACCTCGCAGCGGTTACAGACCGGCTTTTCCTCCTGGAAGGGGCAGGTGTCGAGGCGGCGGTGGGCATAGTCCTGGAGGCGCAGGCAGCCGGGGCAGAGCCCGACCCACGACCCATCGGGGCCGCCGTGCAGGTCCTGGCAGTAGATGGCCAGCATGGCATCGATGGTGCGCTTCTCCTGCCGGATCCGGGGGCCCTCTCGCCGCTCGGGAGGGGCCTTGGTCCGGGGGTCGGGTTGGGTCATGGAGAGCCACTCGCTAAGGTCAGCTTGAAGGTCCTCGGGTCGGGACGGCGCGCCCATACCCTACCCATTGCGCCCGCGCCTGCCCCGCTCGGCTTTGACCTCGATCAACCAAGCGGTCCCCTCGGGCGTATAAGTTGCCTCGGTGACCGCCGCCCGCCCAGCCCCCGCCCCCTCGCGCGCCCTGAGCGACCGCGTCAGCACCTTTGGCCAGTATCTGCTGGGCCGCTATGGCGAGCGGGTCCACAAGCTCGCCATCCATGCGGGCTTCACCTGCCCCAATCGGGACGGGACCAAGGGCCGGGGCGGCTGCACCTTCTGTAATAACGCCTCCTTTAACCCCCAGGGTCAGACCAACCCGCCCATCGAGGCGCAGATTGCCGCCGGCCGCGCGGTGCTGGCCCGACGCACCGGGGCACGGCGCTTTCTGGCCTATTTCCAGGCCTACACCAACACCTACGACGAGCTGGAGGCCCTGCGCCAGCGTTATGACCGCGCTCTCGCCTGCCCCGGGGTCATCGGGCTCTCGGTCGGCACCCGCCCCGACTGCGTGGGCCATGGGGTGCTGGATCTGCTCGCCGGCTATCGGACGCGGGGTCTCGAGGTGTGGTTGGAGCTAGGGCTCCAGTCCGCCGACGACGAGACCCTGGCGCGGGTCAACCGGGGTCATGGGTTCGCGGAGTACCGCCAAGTGGTCCGGGCCGCCCACCACCGGGGGCTGCCGGTGTGCACGCACCTAATCCTAGGCCTGCCGGGCGAGGGGCGCGATGCTGCCCTAGAGAGCCTGGAGCAGGTCCTGGCGCTGGGGGTCGATGGGCTCAAGCTCCACCCGCTGCACGTGGTCCGCCACACCCGCCTGGCCCTGGATTGGCGACGCGGCGCCTACCGACCCCTGGAGATGGAAGACTATGTCGGCGCCTGCGCGGACCTGATCGAGCGTACCCCGGCGACCATCCTCTATCACCGTCTGACTGGCACCGCCTCCCCCGAGATCCTCCTCGCACCCCAATGGTGCAGCAAAAAATGGGCCGTCC
Organism: Bdellovibrio bacteriovorus; assembly: GCA_050257475.1. Taxonomy (GTDB): domain Bacteria; phylum Pseudomonadota; class Gammaproteobacteria; order Chromatiales; family Chromatiaceae; genus Thiodictyon. The sequence goes on along the minus strand of JBLMWY010000033.1, from coordinate 12,565 downwards.
TCAACGCCATCGAGGCGGAGCTGCGACGTCGCGGCAGCCGCCAGGGGAGCCGGGCCACGGAGCCAGACCCACAGGTCCTGCGCGCTGGAACCGACTTTAGGAGACTTCGATGGAGCTAGTCTGTCCCGCCGGCAACCTCCCGTCGCTGAAGGCCGCGGTGGACAACGGGGCCAATGCGGTCTATCTGGGTTTCCGCGACGACACCAATGCCCGCCACTTCGCGGGGCTCAATTTCAACGAGGTCCAGATCCGGGAGGGGCTGAGCTACGCCCGCCGCCACCGGGTACGGGTCTTCGTGGCCATCAACACCTATCCCCAACCCCAGACCTTCACCCGCTGGCAGGCGGCGGTCGACCGGGCGGCGGATCTAGGCGCGGACGCCCTGATCGTCGCGGACATGGGGGTGCTTGATTACGCCCGGGAGCGCTACCCGGACCTGCCCCGGCATCTCTCGGTCCAGGGATCCGCCACCAACCCGGCGGCGATCCGCTTCCTGCACCGTCACTTCGATCTGCGCCGGGTGGTGGTGCCGCGGGTCCTGTCCCTGGCCCAGGTGGCGCGGTTGGTGGAGCAGAGCCCGGTGCCCATCGAGGTCTTCGGGTTCGGCAGCCTGTGCGTGATGGTGGAGGGGCGCTGCATCCTGTCTTCTTATGCCACCGGTCAATCCCCCAACACCTTTGGTGCCTGCTCCCCCGCCCACGCGGTGGAGTGGCGCGATACCCGGGAGGGCAAGGAGACGCGGCTGGGTGGGATCCTGATCGAGCGTCACGGCCCCGGCGAGCCGGCGGGCTATCCCACCCTGTGCAAGGGGCGCTTCGCGGTGGAGGGTCGGGTACGCCACGCCATCGAGTCGCCGACCAGCCTCAACACCCTGGATATCCTGCCGGCGCTGATGGAGGCGGGGGTCTCCGCCATCAAGCTCGAAGGACGGCAGCGCAGCGCCCGCTATGTGGCCCAGGTCACCCGGGTCTGGCGCGACGCCATCGACAGCGCGCTCCGCAATCCCGCGCGCTTCCGGGCTCAACCCGCCTGGCACCAGGTCCTGCGGGGTGTCTCGGAGGGCGCCCAGACCACGCTGGGCGCCTACGACCGCCCTTGGACCTGAGCGATCAGCCAGATCCCAGCCCCGAGCCCATTGCCCGAGATACCGGAGACCCGCGCCTTGAAGCCCAGCGAAACCCAAGCCCGCCGGCTCAGGCTCTCCTTGGGGCCCTTGCTCTACTACTGGCCCCGGGACCAGGTGCTCGACTTCTACGCGGAGATGCTGGAGACGCCCGTGGACGTGGTGTATCTGGGAGAGACCGTCTGCTCCAAACGCCGGTTGTTGCGCCCCGAGGACTGGTGGGAGCTGGCCGAGCGGGTGACGGCGAGCGGCCGGGAGGCGGTGATCTCCACCCTGGCCCTGATCGAGTCGGAGGGGGAGCTCCTGACCCTGGAGCGCCTGTGCGCCGATCGGGGCTTCCTGGTGGAGGCGAACGACCTCGCCGCACTCGACTTCCTGGATGGCCGGCCCTTCGTTGCCGGCCCCTCCATCAATCTCTACAACCAGCGCACCCTGGCCTTCCTGCACGGGCTGGGGCTCCGCCGCTTCGTGCTACCCCTGGAGCTCGGCCGCGCCACGGCGACAGCCCTTAGGGCGGCGAGTCCCCCCGGCATCGAGTGCGAGGTCTTTGCCCACGGGCGCCTGCCGCTGGCCTACTCCGCCCGCTGCTTCACCGCCCGCCACCTGGACCTGGCGAAGGACGATTGCGGCTTCCGCTGCATCGACTACCCGGACGGGATCGCGCTGGCCACCCAGGAGGGCCAGCCCTTCCTGGCCATCAACGGCATCCAGACCCAGTCGGCGGCCACCCACAACCTGCTTCCCGTCCTCCAGGAGCTGGTGGACGACGGGATCGACCTGCTGCGGATCAGTCCCCAGTCCCGCGGCACCGGGGAGGTGGTGCGCACCTTCCGCGCCTGCCTCGGTGGGGAGCTGGAGCCCGCACGAGGGCGGGAGCGACTCGCCCGGCACACCCCGGCGGGATTCTGCGACGGCTACTGGACTGGAGCCCCGGGGATCGCGGGCTCAGCGGCCCGCACGCCCCGGGCTTGAGGGTCGGACGCGCCTTGGATCTAGGCGGCGCCCGCCTTCAGGGGACTCGCGCGGACAGGTCCGCCAGTCGGCCGAGGCCCTGGAAGAGTGGCTGCCACGTATTTGGCGGCTCAAAGGCATCCAGGAAGTTCTTGAGATGGAGCCCTAGCTCGGTGTCTCCGCTCATCCGCAAGCGCCGAGCGAAGAACAGGGTGTCGGCGTCCTCTCGCCTAGCCGCCAGGAGCAGGAGTTCCTTGAGCCCCCCGGCGATCGTGGCCTGGGGCTGCGCCCCGGCACCAAGGCCGCGGCTCCGGCCGTCCACCAGCCCGAGCCGGTAGCGCAGCCCGATATCCTCAATCTCGATGGCAATGCAGCGTCCATCGAGGAAATCCAGCTCGCCCTGCGCAAGCGCCTCGCGAAGCACCCGGTTGAGCGCCACCGCGAGGGCGTGACTGTGCGCCGCGACGGGCATCAGACGCAGTGGCAGGGTGAGCGCGGTCAGGGGTGAGTAAGGCAGGCGCATAGTTAGAGCCGTTCGGGAGGCGTTCGTGGAGGCGTCAAGATGCGGCATCCGTGCCTGGCCCTAATTGATCGGCATCAATCAAACCGGCGAAGAGCCTTCGGTGCCCTAGCGCGCCCCACCACAGTGTTCAGGATGCGGCCCGGGGCTCCTCTCTCCGTGAGCTCTCAAAGACCCCTGGTCGCCGAACCCTTGGTCTCCGATCCCTAAGTCTCTTACCGTGAAAGTCGCGCGCAGCGCGCTCCGCGTCCCCCTCGCCCTTTGGGAGAGGGCCGGGGTGAGGGAAACGGCCATGGCGGCCAGCGCCTTTCATGATTCGGGGTGGCGCTGGCCGCCATGGACGTTAGCCCTAGGTCTCCGAGTCCAGCCTCGCTGGATCGTCGACCTCGGGGAAGATCCCGGGCCCCGGATAGACGTCGGGCTCGGGCACCGCCAGCCAGGGGATCTGGAACGGATTCGGACTCTCCTCATCCAGCGAGGCGATATCGGCGCCCTCCTCCGCGGTGGGTTCCCCCTGGAGTCGGGCATACGCATCCGCGCCGTACTGCCATGAGACAGGGGTGCCAACCACCACCTGCAGGGTCATCACCGTGCCGAAGGTGCCGGCGATGACCGCGCCGCCCAGGATGGCAGGACGGGGAAGCAGCCGCCGCCGCGGGGCCTGCGTCGACGGCAGCGGCGTCGAAGCCCGTCCCCACCGCTCCCCCATCGCCGCGACACCCACGAGCATCAGGGCCATTAAGGGCAGCATCAGGACACGCCCGGTGGTAGGCGGGTCCAGCAGGGTCAGGGCCTCGATCAGGGTAAGCTGGATGAACAGGTGCCCCACGTAGACGAGCAAGCTCTGGCGCCCGAGCAGGACGAGCCAGCCGAGCCCATGGCGAATCCAGGCGGCCCGCTCCCAGATCCACGCGGACCAGGTGAGCACCAGGGCAGTGACGGCCAGGTACCAGGCAAGCTCCGCGGGGCTCAGGGGCACCTTCACGAAGGCAAGCCCTGGCAACGCCGAGGTCACCGCCAGACCCAAAGAGCCGCCGTTGCGAAGCAGAAACACCGCGGCGAAGACGACGGAGACGAGCACCAGCCACCATCTGACGATCTGGCCGGCATCGTCTCGCAGGGCCGGAATGCCTTGGGCGACCACATAGCCCACCACGAACAGGACCTGCCAGTAGGCAACCGGAAACGGCCAAGCGCCATCCGACCCGAGGCCGTCGGCATGGGCCAGCGCGAAGAGTCCGACGCTGATGGCAAGGACCGCAAGGGACCCGTAGCGACGGAGCACCCCGTTCAGCAGGGGGGTCGCCGCCAAGAACACCGCGTAAAGGAACAGCAATCCTCCAGTGACCCCCGGCTCCCTGAAGGTTAGGAGATCGACGAGATCCGGGTAATTCGGCGTCACCGTGGGCGGCACCGACAAGGAGCGCTCGATCAGCCCAAAGGCGACGGCGACCAGACGGTCCAGGAGGGCGAGATTGAGCGCGCGGCGCAGCAGCCGTCGACGGGTCGTTTGCACCTCCGCCGCATCCCCCACCAACCTGGGTCCAAACACCCGCGCCACCGAAAGGCCCGAGATAAAGACGAAGGCCCCCGCGGCGAAGCGCGTATAGTCGCCGATCCAAGCCGCGAGCAGGGCCGCTATCCCGATCGGATAGGTCGCCAGGTGCACCCAGGCCATGTCCACCAGGGCCAGGCCCCGCCATAGGTCGAGGAGCGGATCGCGCTGCTTCGCGGAATTAGTTCTAGACATCAGACAGTTCCAACAAGGCCATAGCCACGACCGGCAGCCGCGGCGAAAGAGGGCCCGAAGCCCTGGCGCGTGGGGCCCTCGATGTGCCCAAGGGCCGCTTCTGAATACCCATAGATTTAAATGGTATCCCGAGTTTGGCTCGAGCCTCCAGAGACCTGGGAGCCGGAGATCAAGGGTTACGAGGAGGAGGACCGACGCGCTCCCCCGGCGAGCGGGGCCATCGTCTTTGCTGGAAGCTCCAGCATTCGACTCTGGAGCACGCTGGAGCGGGATATGGCGCCGCTGCCCGTGTTGAACCGTGGGTTCGGCGGCGCCCAAACCCACCAGATCCTCCATTTTGCCCCGCGTATCCTGCTGCCGTATGCCCCGAGCGCGCTTGTGCTCTATAGCGGCGAGAACGATCTCGAGGCCCGAACCAAGAAGACCCCAGAGCGCGTCTTGGACGAGGTCGCCGCCCTGGTAGACTTGCTCAGCGGCGAGGTGCCCGAGGCCCTGGTCTACCTCCTGGCGGTCAAGCCCAGCCCAGCTCGGCGCACCCGCTGGGCCCTCGCCCGGCGCCTGAACGCCCTGTTCGCGGGCTTCGCACAAGCGGACGGTCGCTGCCGCTTCGTGGATATAGCCACACCCGCATTCGATGGCCGCGGTCATCGGCGAAAGGACCTGTACCTCGCCGACGGCCTGCATCTCTCCCCGAAAGGCTACGAGTTGTGGACACACCTCCTACGGCCTCAGCTCCTCGCTGACCAACAGAGACGGTGCTTGCCGAGTCTCGATGGACAAAGTCCGGAACCGCCGCTCGGCCGCTCCGGGGATCCTGACGATCGATCGATCGCTTGCAGCGAGCCGCCGGCGGATGGGGCCTGAACCCTCGGAGCCGGGGATCGAGGGGCCCGGCCGGTTGAACCAGCCCCCTTGGAGCCACACCGAGCGCGCTCTCGGCGGTCCCCTTTGCAACGGCGCCACGCACGAAGGCCCCCCCGGCCCCGCATAAACCGCCGAGTCCCCCAGTGCCCCCTCGATGCGCATCAATTGGTCGTACTTCCCGACCCGCTGTCTCCGCGGCAGGGCGCGCCGGTCTTGAGATGCCCGGCGCCAAGCGCGACGGTGAGGTCCGCGATGAAGCTGTCCACCGTCTCGCCGCTGCGATGGGACACCATGGCCCCCAGTTGGCGCTGTAGGCGAGCTGCACGGGAGCGACCGTCTCGGTGAGGCTGCCGATCTGGTTGAGCTTGATGAGCACGGCGTTGGACACGCCCTCGGCGATGCCGCGGCTGATCCGCTCCACGTTGGTGACGAAGAGGTCGTCCCGTACCAGCTCGATCTTGTCTCCCAGGGCTTGGGTGAGGAGCTTCCAGCCGGCCCAATCGTCCTCGGCGAGCCCGTCCTCCAGGACCGCGATGGGGTACTTGGCGACCCTCGGTGCGCAGGTTATAGCGCCCGCTCTCGTAGAAGCCGCTGGAGGCAGGGTCCAAGGCGATCTCGATGTCCTGCCCCGGATCGATGCCGCTCTGATTCAGGGCGTCCTGACCGCGCAGGGCCGTGGCGATCTCGCCGTTGACATGGCCGACTGCCTTCAGCACCCGCATGCCGCCGTAGCGGGACTGGTCGCCATCGCGCAACTCAAGGGCCTCTGGACCCGGTGGAGGCGCCGGAGGGCACCGCCGGTCAGGGTCACCTCCACCTCGACAGTGGGATTGCCGCGAGAGTCGAGGATCTATAGGGAATCAGGGTTTTGGATACGAGTGCTCATCGGGTTTCGCCTGGCTGATCGGAAATGGATCGGGTCGCGTGCAGGACCCAGCGAACGAGCAATGCGGCCGCCGCCAGGGCGCAGGCGGCCGAAAAGCCAAAGGCTGCGCTCGCGCTGACCCCTTGGTAGAGCGCGCCGAAGAGGAGCGAGGCTGGCAAGAGCATGAGCCCCGCGGTCAGGTTGAACCAGCCATAGGCGGTGCCGCGCAGCTCCGCTGGGGCCAGATCGGCCACCAGGGCCTTTTCCACCCCTTCTGTCGCGGCCATGAAGACGCCGTAGAAGGCAAAGAGGCCGTAGAGGGCCAGGGGCGACTGGGGCGGCAAGACCCCGAGGCCCAGATAGAAGACCCCATAGGCCAGCCAGCCGACCAGGATCAGCCGGGTCCGGCCCAGGCGATCCGAGAGTCCGGACAAGGGCGTGGAGAGCACCATGGCCACCAGCGAGACGGCGGCCCAGGCAAGGGGGACCTGGGCCTCGGGCAGCCCCAGGTCGCGGGCCCGCAGGAGCAGGAACATATTGGAGGCATTCCCCAGGTTGAACAGGGCCAGCACCACCAGATAGCGCTTGAAGGCGGGAGCCAGTCCCGCCAGTCGCCAACTGAAGGTTGGTGGCCGAGGCCTCTCGGCGTCTGGCGCTGGCTCGCGCAGCCACAGGGAAAGGATCAGGCAGGCCACCGCCGGCACGATGGCGAACAGGATGACCTCGCGCAGCGACCACCCGAGACCGAGCAGCAGGGCGGCCAGCAGCGGCCCCACCACGGCCCCGGCGTTGTCCATGGCCCGGTGCAGGCCAAAGGCTAGACCCCGCGCCCCGGGCACGACACTAGCGGCGAGTAAGGCGTCCCGCGGCGAGGTGCGCAGCCCCTTGCCCACGCGGTCGGCGAAACGCAGGGCCAGCACCCCCGGCCAGCTCGTGGCCAGCGCGATTAGCGGGCGGGTGAAGCCGGCCAGGGCATAGCCCGCCACCACCCAGGGCTTAGCCCGGCGCGTATAGTCTACGATCACGCCGGAGAACAGCTTCAACAGGCTGGCGGTGGCCTCGGCGATGCCCTCGATCAATCCCAGGACCCGGGGGCCGGCCATCAGCACCGAGGCAAGATAGAGCGGCACCAGCGGATAGATCATCTCGCTCGCGCTGTCGTTGAGCTGGCTGATCAGGCCGATCAGCCAGACCGTTCGCGGCAGGGCGAGGAGACGACCGTACATCGCGCGCGCCTCGATTCGCGTTGGAGCGAAAGGCCCAGGGTGCCCTCCCTAGGCCAGTCCGTCATTCAATCAGCGGAGAAATAGGGAAGGCCGACGGTCAGTTGTGGCATTTGGAGGGGAGTTCCGATTCGATCACCGCCACGTAGCCCCCATCAAAACCCACCGATAGGCAGGCCCCCAAGACCAGTGGATCCTGATCGGCGTCCAACTCGGCACGCTCCGTGACCTGGACACTGCGTCGGCCGATCACCCAGGTACCCGCCTTCCCATCTGGGCGGCGTTCGAGGATCCCCACACCGTCATCATCGGCCCGACCGCTCAAGGGCATGCCAAACGTGGCCGCAGACAGGCAGAGCATGATCGCAATGCACCATCTAACGCACGACCGTCAGGGCGCAGGGTGCATGGACTATGACCTGTTTGACCACCGAGCCCAGCAGCCAGCGGGAGAGCAGGCTGTTTCCGCGGTGGCCCATGACGCTGAGGTCCGCCCCCAGCATCTCGGCGTGAAGCACGATCTGCTCGGCCGGATGGCCGACCACCACCTCGTAGCGTACCTCGGTCTGGTGCGGCGGGGTCACCTCCTGCAGGTGCTTCAAGACATGCCGGTAGTGACGCCGCCGGTTTTCGATCAGGGCCTCGATCTCCACGTCGTCCCCGACCTCGGGCGGCTGGGCCACCCGCAGAACGGTGGAAGAAGGCCGGGAGGATCCGCGGCAGGAGCCAGAACGCCACCACCGCAACGGCGATGAAGATCAGGGTGCGCACCGTGAAGGGCGCGAAGATCGGCCCCAGGGCCACTACGGTTGCCAGATCGTTGATGAAGCAGGCCGCCAGCACCGTCTTGCTATACTCGGTGGCATTCAGACCGAACTCCAGCATCACCGCGTAGACCACCACCACCGAGGTGGTGGACATGGCGAGCCAGTTGGCCTGAGCGTCCCAGCCGAGCAGCCAGTAGGCCAGGGCGGCGCAGCCCATGAAGGGACCCGGCGAAGCTGATCAGTCCGACGGCCGTGGCCTGTCTCCACTGGCGCCGGAAGACCGAGGGATCCAGCTCCGCCCCCGGCCAGGAAGGTCAGCAGGATGGCAGCGGCCCCGGCGAGCAAATTGATCCAGGTGGCGTCGCCCGCCAGCAGAGCGTCCCCAACGCGGCCCCAATGATCAGCTGGGCGATGGTGCCCACCACGATCTCGGAAAGCGCGGTGGCGACGGGTAGCCAGATCGAGATCAAGGAGGCCAACAGCGCCAGCCCGAGCCACAGGGCCGCCTGGGCCCAGATCCCGGTCATTGAGCGCCACCATCCGTATAACCGAACTCCACCGGGAGGCGGATATAGAACAGATTCAACCCCTCTTTGGTCACATGCGCGAGAAACCGATCCGCCTCCTCCTGCGTGACCACGAACCCGACCTCCACGGTGAGGTAGCCTGAGAGCTCGAAGAAATGGGACTCATGGAGCTGGCGATGGCGCCCGTAGCCGGCAATGGAGCGGAAGGCCGCGCCTCCGCGCAGCCCGAGCCGCTTGGCCTCCTCGAGCAACCATTCGTACGCTAACCGATGATGGTGGCGACGGTTCTCCATCATGTAGAACTTCAGAAAGCAGCCATTCATCGCGGTTGATCTCCGGGCGCGCTAGGTGCCATGACAGGATCTGGTGTGGGCAGGGCCGTGTCGCCTCTAGGTTCGCGCCAGAATCAGATTCGCCAGCGCGATCCCCGCGGCCGTGAGGGCGAGGGATCCGGCCAAGTGCGAAGCGGCGATGGTGAGACCCCAACCATATTCCCCCCGCACCAGTGTGGTGACGACCTCAGCGGAGAAGGTGGAGAAGGTCGTCAAACCCCCAAGGAAACCGGTGATGATCAGAAGCCTCAGCTCGGGAGGCACCCCTGGGTTGCGGCTGAACCAGACCAGGGCAAAACCAATCATCAGACCGCCAAGCAGGTTGGCGGCCAGGGTTCCAAGGGGGACCGGAGGGAAAAAGGGATTGAGCCAGGCGCCGAGGACCCAGCGAAGCAGGGCCCCCAAACCGGCACCGAGGAAAACCGACAAGACCGCGAAAATGCTCACACGCTGCCCCAAAACCTAGCTGACTGACCTACCGGCGCCGCGCCGAGCTTAGGGCGGCCCTGAAAGTGATCGCCAGGCATCATCAGCCGGTCAAACCGGCGGTTCTGGGGAGGAATGCCATCTCCGCTTGGCCCAAGCCTAACCCGGATCAGGGACCTGCACAATTGCAAGCGCCAACGGCGCCGCGGCACAGGCTAAGTGGCTCGCCCCTCGTACGCAGTGGCCGCAGGCCGACAGCGGGCACCCCTGCTGGTCGAAAGGCGCAAGACGCGGTGCTCCCTCCGCAACGGATCAGCGAGCGATAGCGCAGTTAGAGCCTGCAATCTGGAAGCTCTGGGTCATGGTCTCGGTTGCGCTGCCACTTGCGTCCTGCCGAGTCTTCTTGACCGTTAGAGTCGCCGTTCCGCCAGCGACGGTGAGGACGCCATGTGCCTTGATGTCCGCGGAAAAGTCCGCCGCGCTCTGGGACATGGCCTTCATCATCCCGGCCATCATGTCCCGCTCCGCGGCGGGCATGGAGCTCCATTGCGCCTGCAGCTCCGGCGTGCCGAGCTTCACCGCGTCCGCCATCCTGCCGTCATGCACCAGCCCCATGTGCCGCACCGAGACCTTGCCGCAGGGATGCTGCAGGATCGCCGCCCCCTTGATCTCGGCCCCCGATATCACGGCCCCCGAACCCAGGAGTACGACACCCAGGGCGACGGCCGGAATGAGACGCCCAGCATTACGAACGGTCATGGCTTCGGACTCCAATGGTTGGTGGCGGAAGAGGCTGTCGGGGAACCATCCCAAGGAACCGCCAGGGTGTCAACCACGCCGGGACTGGTCGGGCGGTGCAACCCGTTGATTCGGGTCAAAGCGTCACCGGCGGCCAGGGCATAGCCTGGTTCGCATCCCATGAGCAGCCGCCGACCCGTGGCGGTAGGATCCCAATCCCCGAGACCTGGACCAGCCAGAATCCCAGGGGGCGTCGCGGCGACGACGCTTCGATCAGCATCCTGCGAGGATCATCCATGAACATCCAGAGGCGACCGCCCGCGAGGGCACTTCTGCTCGGCCTGCTCCTCGTGGCGACGGCCGGTGCCCCGGGATCTGGGCGCGCGGGCGAGCTGGCCAGCATCCCCTTCGAGGCCGCGGACCTGGAGATCGGCGAGGAGATCAATGAGACCTGCGCGGGCTGCCATGGGGAGCACGGCCAGGGTGGCAAGGAGGGGGAGTATCCACGCCTGGCGGGGCTCCCGGCCATCTTCATCGCCGAGCAGCTCCTGCTCTTTCGCGACCGCACCCGCACCAACCTGGCCATGGTGGAATATGTGGACCACCGTCAGATGCCGGATGACGAGATCGCCCATGTCTCCGTCTACCTGGCAGGCATCGAACTGCCGAGCCGGCTACCCCCCGCGGACGAGTCCGCTCCTGGGTTCGACTCCTATCAGCGGCTGCTGGACTCCAAGCGGGTCGTTCAGATTCCGCTCGCCGAGGGGGACCTCAGCCAGGGCGAGCGGATCTACAAGCGTGAGTGCGGCTCCTGCCACGGGAGCGACGGTATGGGCAAGCGGGACCAGGGGATTCCGATGATCGCCGGCCAGTACACCAATTACTTGTGGCGCCAGGTGGACAAGTACCTCGCCCGCGAGCGCATCCATGACAAGGATGACCCGGACGAGGAGCTGCTCGCCGCCTTCACCCGGGATGAGATCCGCGACATCCTCGCCTATGTCTCGACACTGGACGATGGAGAGTAGCGAGTTGCGAGGGCCGAGGGCCCAAGCGTAGACCCTCCCTCGCTACTCGCCTCTCGCCACTGACCTCAAGGCAGATCCGAGCGGCGGAACCAGAGATAGCCTAGCCAGGCGCAGAGACTGCCCAGGGCGATGGGATAAGCCAGGGCGTAGAGCATGTAGCCGATAGTCCCGAAATGATCGAGGATGACGTAGGCGGAAGGCCCGAGCAGGACCAGTTGGTGGTCGAACAGCATCATGGCCGCCGTGCGGAAGACCTGCATCGGGTTCGCCAGGGCGATGGCCACCGCCGCCTCCGGCGGCAACGAGCCGCGAATCATGACCCCGAGCAGCACCAGATCGAGGAAGAGCAGCAGGCTCAGCCAGATGACGAAGGCCGCGCCCTGAGCCACGTCGGCGCTACGCGCCAGGGTCGAGATCAGCATCCCGATCCCGAGGAAGCACCAGGCCAGCGCCATCAGGAGCCCCGTGTAATACAGGAGCAGGCCCCAGGGGACCTCGGCCCCGCGCAGCGCACCCCAGGCCACGCCCCCGAACATGGCGAGGACGACGGGCAAGAACACCACGGCGAAGCGTCCGAGCAGCTTGCCCCAGTACCAGGCCCCGAGCCCGATCGGCAGGGCCAGGAGGTACTCGAAGACCCCCGCCTCCCGATCCCCCGCCACCGAGCGCACCGTGGTGAGCAGCACGAAGACTGGTAGGATCGCCATGGAGAGCTGGATGTAGGTCACCAGGAGGCGCGAGAGGCCGGTGAAGCCCATGATGCGCGACTCGGTGATGCCGAACAGGAAGAGCAACACCAGGAGCCCCCCGAAGACCGCCGTGTAGACTAAGAACCACTTGGCCCGCAGAGACTCCAGGATGTCGGTGTAGGCGGTTAAGGCGAGATGTCTCATGGCAGTGGATCCAGGCGGATGACGGCGACCCGGTCACGACCGGGGCTTGCGGTCGCCGAGTGTGGCAGGCACGCGCCCTGGCGGTCTTGACGCGAATCAATGCCGCAGTCGGCCAACCGCCTGCATGTTTCCCGGCACCTGAAGGGGTGCGGTCTGAAGGGGGGCATCGATGACAGACCGGCGCCCGAGGTAGCCGCCCGATCCGCCTCCCCGCGCGCGAGGGCCTTAGCGGCATCGCGACCAGGGCGGCCGCCTCCTTCTGCACCGAATCCCGCACGGTCCGCGGCGTCGGCGACCACACCAGCGACTCCGCTGGGAACCCTGGGAGGGCTTTGAATATGGTCAAGCACGATCCTGAACCCAACCAACCCGGTTTCGCGCCCCCCGTGGCGGAGACGGCCGATGACCTGATGGCCGACCTGCTCCCGGAGCTCACGGAAGAAGACGTGGCGGAGGCCATGCGCGATATTCCGGGCTACCTGGACATCAGCCCCCAGGACTTCCGGGAGCTATACCGCGCCTCGGCGACCCACGCCCTGGAACGACTGGCGGGCAATC
>JBLMWY010000032.1:0-5707 GCA_050257475.1 Bdellovibrio bacteriovorus | reverse complement strand
CATCCAGCGCTTCGATCCGCAAACGGGCGCCTACATCACCGTGGACGACAACTCGGGGCGCTGGCGCACCCATGGCCTGGAGCTGATCACCGAGGCCCAACCGCTGCCCGCCCTGCATCTGAGCGCCAGCCTCACCTGGCAGCAGACTGAGGATACGGGGACCGGCATCGACCCGGGCTATTCGCCGGCCCTGCTCGCCACCCTCAAGGCCGACTGGCGCCAGGGGCCGCTGACCTACGCCGCCTACGCCCACTATGTGGATGGCATGGACGCGGATTGGGACTTCGTGGCCGGTCCTGAGCGCGGCCTGGTCGCGCGCATCGGCGAGCCGGTTCCGGGCTATTGGGACCTGGGGCTCAATCTGCGCTGGGCGCCGCGGGACCAGGGCCCCTATGCGGCCCTGCACGTCTCCAACCTGCTCGATGCCGAGATCCGCTACCCGGCCAACGAGCTGGCCGACCTGGAGCGTGGCCTGATCGGGCCGGGGAGGGTGATCACCGCAACCATCGGTTGGGCATTTTGAGCCAAGCCCCGCCCCTGGCGCCGCGCGGCGCGGCGCGTCTTGCCGTGCCGGGGCACCCGAAGGATCCGGGATCGATGGGGCCTGGTCGCTGGCCGGCCATCCATCGTCGAGGCGGGCGCTGGATCGCCCTGCTGCTGGTGCTCGTTCAGTGCCTGTCATCCCTGCCCGCGGCCCAGGGCGCGGGGTACGAGGACCCGCTCTCCGCGCTCAAGGTCGCCTTCGTCTACAACTTCACCCGCTTCGTGCAGTGGCCCCAGGCGCCCGCCAGCCGCCCCTTCGTGATCGGCGTGATCGGCGACCCGGTCCTGGAGGGCCAGCTACGGGTCCTGGAGCGGGAGGCAAAGGGGGTCGCGGGGCGGCCGATCCAGATTCGGGCCTACGGGGGGCCGGAGGCAATCGCGCCCAGCGAGATCCTGTTCGTGGGGGCGCAGGCCCGGGGCGAGTTGGAGGCCATCCTCAGGCGCACGGCGGGCTGGCCGACGCTCCTCGTCGGGGACGGGCCCGGTGACGCGGCGCGCGGCCTCGCCATCGAGCTCTTCCGCAAGCCCGACATCTTTGGCAAGACCGAGCGGCTGGGTCTGCGCATCAATCCGGGGGCGATCGAGGACCGGGGGCTCAAGGTGTCCGCGCAGCTCTACGACGTGGCGGAGGTGCTGCGATGAATGGCCCCCGGCGCGTGGGCGGTCGCTCGATTGGCACCCGCCTGCTTGGCTCCCTGTTGCTGATCACATGGCTGACCCTGGGGCTCGCCACCCTTCTCTCGGCGCTCATCGACATCAAGCTCTTTCGCGACCACATGACCCGGGACCTGGAGGTGCTGGCGGCGGTGGTGGGGGAGAACTGTGTCTCCGCCCTGGTGTTCGATGATCCTGGGACTGCCCAGCGCCACCTGGCGACCCTGGAGCGCGAGTATCAGATCCGCTCGGCAACCCTCCTGAACGCCCGCGGCGAGACCTTCGCCCACTGGGGGCGGCATCGCGCCGAAGCCGCGGTGCCTGGTGGGGCCTCGCTGATCGCGGCCCTGAGTCCCCGCCTCTCGATCAGCTACCCCATCCTGTTCGACGGGCGTCCCGCGGGTCGCCTGGTGATTGAGGCGGAGCTGGTGGAGCTTGGGCGTCAGCTTCGGATCTATCTGCCCCTGGCCGCTCTAGTGGGTCTACTTACCCTGGGGGCCGCCCTGGTGGTGGCCCTGCGCCTGCGGCGGCGTATCGCCGAGCCGATCCTGCGGCTCGCCATGGCCAGCCGGGCCATCTCCGAGACGCGGGACTTCAGGGCGCGGCTGCCAGACCCGGACGTTGGGGAGGAGCTCGCCACCCTGGTGAAGGGCTTCAACGCGGTGCTCCAGGGCCTGGAGGAGCGGGAGTCGGAGCTTGCTCGGCAGGCCCGGGCCTTGGACCAGGCCAACGGGAAGCTGCGCCGCATGGCCCTGGACCTCGCCCTCCTGGAGGAGACGGAGAAGGCCCGCTTGGCCGTGGAGCTGCATGATGGGCCCATGCAGAAGCTCGCCCTGGCCGAGATGCAGATCGAGGCGGCCAGCCGGCAGCCGGACGCGGAGTCCGCGGAGCGGCTTGGGGCGGGCGTGGAGCTGCTCTCCGAGGCCATTGGTGAGCTTCGCGGGCTGCAGTTTGACTTGAGCCCCCCGGTCCTGGAGAGCGGCGGACTCTCGGCCGCCCTCGGCTGGCTGACGGAGAGCACCCAGGGGCGTTGGGGTCTGGATATGAGCTACCGCCTGGACGGCGCCCTGCCGCCCCTGGATCGCCCGCGCAAGGTGCTGCTGTTCCAGTGTGCCCGGGAGCTGGTGATGAACCTGATCAAGCACGCCAAGGCCAGCCGGGCAGAGATCCGCCTGACGCAGCGGGATGGGTGCCTGGAGCTCCAGGTGGAGGATGACGGAATCGGATTTGCGGCCGGCCAGGCGCGGGGAGACTGCGCCGGGGGCGGCTATGGCCTCAAGGGGGTATGCGAGCGCCTCGCCCTGGTGGACGGCGGCCTTACCCTGGAGGATCTGCGACCCGGCGCCCGGGTGCGACTGTGGATTCCGGTCGAGGCCGAAAGCCGCTAGGATCTGGTACCTGGCGCACAAGGTCACCACCCACAGTTCCGCCATGCCTGCGACCATCCTCCTGTGTGACGACCACACCCTGGTCCGCGAGGGGCTGGCGGCGCTGCTGCGCCAGCGCACCGACTGGACCCTGGTGGGGGAGGCGGCCGATGGCCTGGAGGCCCTGGAGCTGGCGGCCTGCCTCCGGCCGGACGTGGCGGTGCTGGACGTCGCCATGCCAGGGATGTCGGGCACCGAGGCGGCCGCGGCCATTCGCCGGGTGGCGCCGGCCACGCGGATCGTCGCGCTGTCCATGTTCGGCGATGCCCTCTATCGACGCGGAATGTTCGAGGCCGGGGCCCTGGCCTATGTGCTGAAGAACAAGGCGGCCGCGGACCTTATTGCCGCCATCGACGCGGCCCTGCGGGGCGAGATCTATGTGAGTCCTGCCCTGACCGAGCCGGCTCCGGGTGCGGATCCGGGAGGCCAGGACGCCGAGTCCGCCGAGCTCTCGGCGCGGGAGCGGGACGTGCTGCGGCTCCTGGCCGAGGGGCGGCGCACCAAGGAGATCGGTGAGGCGCTAGGGATCAGCCCCAAGACGGTGGAGACTTACCGCACCCGCATCGGCCACAAGCTGCGCCTGGAGACCCTGGCGGATCTGGTGAAGTACGCGGTTCGGGCGGGGATCACGCGGGTTTGAGCCGACCCAAGGCGACCCGGCGCGGTGTGCGTTGGGATGACCTCCGCGTCCCGGACAACACGATCAGTCCGGAGAGGGCTCTCCAATCCTGTTGCTTTCCAACGGCCATGAGTTCACTACAAGGGGTCACTGCAAGATGAAAACATTCCTGATCGCGCTCGTTTTTCTGATCATCGGCGGCAGTGTCGCGGCCTTTGTCGCGCTCGGGGTAGGCACCGGCATGGGCGTGGCCACGGGCCTCGCCGCCGGTGCCTGCGCGACCCTCCAGGCGGCCAGGGAGCAGGGGCTGGTGAGCGATGCCCAGGCCGACCAGGTGCTCAGCGCCGCCGTCGCCACCATCACCGGAGGGGTCGAGCTGCCGCCGGAGGCCAAGCTGGCCGCCACGGCCGCGGACTGCGAGCGGGTGCTGGCCGACCTGAGGAACGCCCAGGCAGGTCGTTGACCCATGCCCTGCGCAGAGTGCGGCCACGCTGTGCTCCGCGCAGAGCCCCTTGGTCTCCGCAAGTCCAGCCACTAGGAACCAGGCCGGGTCAGAGGCGGGACACTGCTCTCTGCTAAAAAGACGAACGGTCCGTCAAGACGCTTCGGAGGGCACCAGACAGATTATGAGCGAGGCATCCGGTCCTGAACATCGGGCAGCACCCGTCTGCCGTGCACGATGGCCAAGATGAGCACACGATGCTTCTCGATGCGGTAGATCAGGCGAAAGCTGTAGACGAAGCGCTCCCGGATGCTGGGCCCCCGAGCTCGGGGACGATGCGACCCATGTCAGGGAAAACGCCAAGGGACTTCGCTATCCCGAGAATCTTCGAGGCAACGGCCCGGGCATAGGCCGAGGAGTCACGGGCGATGTAGGCGACGATCTCTTGGAGGTCGTCGGCCGCCTCGGGCGACCAGCCTACTCGGAGCCCCATTCGCCTAGGCGCTCCGTGACCTCTTTTTGCGTGAGGGTTCCTTCTCGCTCCGCCAGCGCCATGCCCGCCTTCACCTTCTCCAAGATATACAGGTGGTACTGCACGTCTTCGAGGCTACAGTCCTCGGGGAGAGACTTGAGCAGGGATTCGACCTCTGCCTTGGCGGTGCTCATGGATCAACCTCGTGCCGGTACCGTGGAAAGAGTGACGAGGGCAGGCGCACCCTTGTCAAACGACTGGGTGGTGGTTGTGGGGGCCGAGCGGCTGCGCTGCACCCAGGTCGCCACCACGGACCAGCGGGATCTCTCGGTCTATCGCCCAGCGCATGTCAGGCGGTTGGCGAATCCCATCCCCTTGGCCTGACCGATCCGCCGCAGGCAGGGCCCCTTAGGTGCGTGGCCGGCCAGGCCGGGCCACGGGGGCGGCGCTGATGGGGTCCTCTGGCCAGGCGTGCTTCGGGTAGCGGCCGCGCAGCTCCTTGCGCACCTCCGGGTAACCCCGGGTCCAGAAGCCCGCCAGGTCCTGGGTGATCTGAACCGGGCGTCCGGCGGGGGAGAGCAGGTGGAGCATTACCGGCACCCGGCCCTGGCAGACCGCGGGGGTCTCTCGGCAGCCGAAGAGCTCCTGCACCGGCACCGCGAGCACGGGCTCGGGCCCGGCGCAGTAGTCGAGCCGGCGGCGCCGGCCCGCCGGGGTAGTGACGGCCTCGGGGGCCCAGTCCTCCAGCCGGCTGCGCTGGCGCCAGTCGAGGAGACCCGCGAGGACCTGGGCCAAGGGCAGGGCCCGCACCTCGGCGAGGCCCCGCTTGCCCTGGAGCCAGGGGCCGAGCCAGTCGCGCAGACCCGAGAGCAGGGACTGATCCGAGAGGTCCGGCCAGCCCCCCTGAGGGTCCTGGGCCCGCACCAGGGCCACCCGGGCCTGGAGCTGGCGGGAGGGCTGGTCCCAGGGGAGCGCCCGCTCGAATTGGCGCCCTACCTGGTCGAGCAGCAGGTCCAGGGTACGACCCGGGTCCGGCAGGGACGCGGGCTGGGAGTCCAGGGTCAGGGCCCCGAGGCGCGTCTCCCGGCGGGCGATGACGCACTCCAGGGTCGGATCCCAGGCCACCACCTCGGCGACCCGGATGCGTCCGGCCAGCGCCTGGCGGAGGGCCCCCTCGCTCACCGGCAGGGCGAGCTGGATGCGGGCGTCCCGGCCCCGGGCATCCAGCTCCGCGGCCACCAGGTAGGGATGGGCGACCAGGGCGTCCTCCTGGGGCAGCTCGGCCCCGGTGCCCCCCGAGAGCAGGTAGCGGCCGTCCCGGGCCCCTCGGCGTTGGGCGATGCGGTCCGGGTAGGCCAGCGCCAGGAGGGCCCTGGGCTCGTCGGTCGATGCGCGCTTGGCATCGTCCCCCGCCGCCTTCACGAGCCGCCGGCTCAGACGGTCCGCCGCGGCGAGCCGCGACCGCTCCATGCGAGGCTCCTGCCGACCGGCCCGGAATGCCTCCAACGCCGCGAGCCGCAAACCCAGATCAGCGGGTCGCGGGGAGCCGG
>JBLMWY010000031.1:0-10222 GCA_050257475.1 Bdellovibrio bacteriovorus | reverse complement strand
GGTGCTGCGGCGTCTCGCCCCTGACCTTCCCGTCACCCTGGTGGACGGTCGCAGCCGCACCGTGATCGCCGCCGCCGACTGTGTGCTCACCGCCTCCGGCACCGCTACCCTGGAGACTCTGCTGCTCAAGCGTCCCATGGTGGTGGGGTATCGGGTGCACCCGCTCACCTACCATTTGGTCAAGGGGTTGCGCCTGGTCAAGGTCGCGCACGTGGCCATGGCCAACCTGCTCGCCGGACGGGAGCTGGCTCCGGAGTTTCTCCAAGAGCGCTGCCGGGCCGAGCTGCTGGCCCCGGCCCTGCTCGCCCTGCTCCGGGATCCACAGCGGCGGGCCGAGATCGCCGCGGAGTACGCCCGCATCCATGCTGGGATGCGCCACAATGCGGCCCGCGAGGCGGCGCTCGCGGTCCTAGGGCTGATCGGAAGGGCACCGGCGCCCGCCGCGCCGCTCCAGGTCGCTTGAGCCGATTGCTTGGATGCCTTCGATGGAATCACCAATTCTGTCCCAGTTGATCCAGCTCCTGCGCGGACTCTACGAGGACACCCAGGGGTTTCTGGAGTGCCAGGACGACCCCCAGCTCTGGTACAACCGGGGCTATGCCAACGGCATGGTGCTGGCGATGCGGAGCCTCGGGCACGGGGACGCCCTGCCGCCCGAGCTGGCCCTGGATCCGGACGGGGAGGTCTGGGGGCAGATCGCCCAGCAGGCCCTGACGCCCTGGGGCCGGGCCCATGCCCATGGGCTGGAGATGGGGCGCAACGAGACGATCGAGGTCCTGGAGGCCGCTTGATGTGCTGACCCTGTGCTCGTTCAACATCAACGGGATCCGCGCCCGGCCCCACCAGTTGGAGGCGCTGAAGTCGAGTCTGGACCCGGATATCCTGGGCATCCAGGAGTGCAAGGTGGCGGACGCCGAGTTCCCCCTGGAGGCCGTGGAGGGGCTCGGCTACCGTGCCCATTTCCATGGTCAGAAGGGTCACTACGGGGTGGCATTGCTGAGCAAGCAGGAGCCCCTGGCCATCGGCAAGGGTCTGCCGGAGGATGGGGAGGACTCCCAGCGGCGCCTCATCACCGGCCGCTTCGGGCTGTCCGGCGGGGCGGAGCTGACGGTGATCAATGGCTACTTCCCCCAGGGGGAGAGCCGGGACCACCCGATCAAGTTTCCCGGCAAGGCGCGGTTCTACGCGGACCTTGCCCGCTACCTCCAGGACCACTACTCGCCGAGTCAGAACCTGGTGCTGATGGGCGACATGAACGTGGCCCCATTGGATCTGGACATCGGCATCGGTCCGGACAACGCCAAGCGCTGGCTGCGGGAGGGCAAGTGCAGCTTCCTCCCGGAGGAGCGCGAATGGCTGAAGGTGCTCACGGACTGGGGCCTGTTCGACGCCTTCCGGGCGATCAATCCCGTGGTAGACGACCGCTTCAGCTGGTTCGACTACCGATCCAAGGGCTTTGAACGGGAGCCCCGGCGGGGCCTGCGCATCGACCTGCTCCTGGTCAGCGCCCCCTTGAGGGAGCGGCTGCTGGATGCCGGGATCGACTACGCGATCCGTGCCATGGACAGGCCCTCGGATCACTGCCCGGTCTGGGCCCGGCTCGATCTCTGATCCGTGAGCGACGACAAGACCATTGGTGAGGAGCTCAGCCAGGAGGAGTTCCTGGCCCGGGTGCGTCATGCCGGCCTGAGCGAGGCCGAGCTGGCGCTGCGCTACGGGAGGGGCGGTCGGCCCGCCCCCGACGCCCTGCCCGTGGAGGTGATCCAGCAGCGGCTTGAGTCCCTGGTCTATCTCGTCCTCTCCATGCGCCGCAGCGTGCGGGCCGCCGCGGAGGCCCTGGCCTGGTTTCCGGCGGCCCGGGTGGAGGCCTTGTACCTGGAGGTCGCGGGGGTCTGTCGGACCAGCCTGGACCTGGCCTATCACCTGTGCGTCCATGCCCCCGAGGTGCTGCGCCATCTGCCCGACGAGGCCATCCATCCCTGGGTGCTGGAGCTCCTGGAGGTCTACGACCAGAAGGGTACCCAGGGGTCGATCCGGTTCATGCAGCAGGCGGAGTCCTATGCCCTGAGCCTGCGGGAGCGGCGCAGCGGGGTGCGGCTGGCGGAGCTCTCCCAGGTCCTCGAGGCCTTCACCGCCGGCCTGGCAGGACGCCGCCTGCGCCTGGAGGTGGAACAGGACGCCGGCCAACGCTCTGATCAGCTCGCCTACACCGACACCGAGACCCTGTTCCTGCCGCCGGTCCTGAGCCGCTTCGATTCCCGGGAGGACAATTTCCGGCTCTACAAGTCCATGATCGCCCACCTGTGGGCCCAGACCTGGTTTGGGACCTGGCGGGGCTGGGGCAGCGCCGACCACCAGGCCCGGTTCGCCGATCCGCGTCTGGGCTTGGCCCTCTTCCGGTCTCTGGAGGGGCTGCGGCTCGATGCCCGCATCGCCGAGGAGCTTCCCGGACTCTGGCGGGAGATGGACCGCCTGGGGGCACGTCCGCCCTTGTCCCAGGCCTGGCAGGCGGCGGCGGAGCGCATGCGCGAGGCGGACGCGGACGCCGCTCGCTCCTGGGCCCTGGCGGAGGAGCTGGCGCGCTCTGGTGTGCCGCCCCTGGAGCCCTTGTGCTACCAGGGGGAGATGCACCCGGAGCGGGTGGCGGTGGTGATGGCCGCGCGTGCCGCCCGGGAGCGGGACCAATTGGGCGAGGCCCTGGCGGTGATCGCCGACGAGCTCGGCGGTAACCTGAGCGCCGCGGCCCCCGAGGGCGAGCGCCCGGAGTTTCGGGTCGAGCGGGAGTCCGATGACGACTGGCCGGGTGGCTTTGCCTTCCAGCTCGTGCTCGGCGATCAGCCCATCCAGCCATTGCCGGAGACGGTGCAGTTGATGCACTCCATCGTCCAGGACTTCGGGCACATCCCCGCGGAGTACCTGGAGGCGGCGGGTCAGGGGATCTACCACCACCGCCGGGGCGTGGCGGAGGAAGGGGAGGCCCCGGTGGCGGAGTCCGACACCCACGTCTACAACGAGTGGGACTACGGCCGTCAGGGTTACCGCAAGGGCTGGTGTCAGCTCCGGGAGCGCCCCATCCATCCCCAGCCAGACCGCTTCGTCGAGGAGACCCGCCACAAATACCGGGGCCTGCTCAAGCACCTCTACCGGACCTTCGAGGCCCTGCGAGGGGAGGAGAAGCTCCTGCGACGCGAGCCCTATGGGGAGGACCCGGACATCGATGCCCTGGTGGAGGCCTATGCCGACCAGGCCCAGGGTCTGGAGCAGACCGACCGGCTTTTCCAGCGGCGCAAGAAGCTCGAGCGCAACGTGGCCGTGCTCTTCATGGTGGACATGAGCGGCTCCACCAAGGGCTGGATCAACGAGGTGCAGCGGGAATCCCTGGTGCTGCTGTGCGAGTCCCTGGAGCGGCTTGGCGACCGCTACGCCATCTATGGCTTCTCTGGCTACACCCACATGCGCTGCGAGCTCTATCGGGTCAAGGCCTTTAACGAGCCCTATGACCAGACCGTCCATCACCGAATCAGCGGTATCCGACCCCAAGATTATACGCGCATGGGGGTCAGCATCCGTCACCTGACCCGCAAGCTCCTGGAGGTGGAGGCCCGCACCAGGGTCCTGCTCGTGCTCTCCGACGGTCGCCCCGACGACGAGGACGGTTACCGGGGCGACTACGGGATCGAAGATACCCGCCAGGCGGTGCTTGAGGCCCGGGCGATGGGCGTCCACCCCTTTTGCATCACCATCGACGACCAGGCCCAGGACTATCTGCCCCACCTCTTCGGCCCCGCGAGCTACACCCTGGTGGAGAAGGTGGCCAAGCTCCCCTACCGGGTCTCCGACATCTACCGGCGCATCACGGCCTAGGTGTCGGCGGCGATTCCCCGTCCTCCCTCGCCTCCAGGTCCAGGCGCCGGGCCAGCCAGGGAATGGTCCAGCCCTGAAGGACCAGGGAGGCGATCACCACCAGGAACACCACGTTGAAGAAGTTGGTCTGGATGGGGCCGGGGCTCACCACCGGGATGATCGCCAGGAAGATGGGCACGGCGCCCCGCAGCCCTACCCAGGCGATGAAGAGCCGCTCCTTCAGGGTGAATCGAAAGGGGGCAAGCGCGATGGCCACGGCCGCCGGCCGGGCTACGAAGATGAGCGCCAGGGCCACCACGGCGGCCTTTCCCATCTCGCCCGGGAGCTCCCAGGGTGTGACCAGGAGGCCGAGCATCAGGAACATCAGAATCTGGCTGAGCCAGGCCAGGCTCCCGTGGGTGACGTCGAGCTCGGCGCGTCGCGCCCCTTGCTGGGGGTGCATGAGCAGGACCCCGCAGAGATACACCGCGAGGTAGCCGCTGCCGCCCATCAACTGGACGCCGCCGAACAGGGCCAGGGCGCCGGCGAGAGAGAGGACGGCGAAGAGTCCGTTCGCCAGTTGGAGCCGACGTACCAGCCAGGCGAGCACCAGGCCCCCAGCCAGGCCGGCGAGGGCCCCGATCCCGAGCTGCTCGAAGAACGACTGGGCAAGGCCCCAGGACGGTGGGTCCCCGCTCGAGTCGACCAGTGAGACCAAGACGATGGTGAGGAAGATCGCCATCGGATCATTGAGTCCGGACTCCACCACGATGGTCTCCATGACGCGACCCCGCAAACGGATCCCGCGCCCCTGCAGGAGCAGGAAGGTGGCCGCCGCGTCGGTGGATCCGACCACCGCGCCGAGCAGGAGCCCCACCAGGAGGGGGATGCCGAGCAGCCAGACCAGGCCCCCACGACGGCCGCCGTGAGCACAACCCCCAGGGTTGCCAGCGTCAGGGCCGGTCCCCAACAGACGCGGACGTCCTCGACCCGGGTGCCGAGGCCCCCGGTGAAGAGGATCACGGCCAGGGCGACGCTGCCGATGTCGTAGGCCAGCCGGAAGTCGTCGAAGAGCAGCCCGCCGGGCCCGTCCTGGCCCACCAACATGCCGATGACGAGGAAGATCAGGAGGATGGGCGCCCCGAGTCGCGTCGCGAGCGGGCTAACCAGGACGCTGAGGAGCACCAGGCCAGCGATGACGAGGATCGACAGCTCGAAGGAGGGCTCCACCGGAGGGACTCCTGCGGGTTATGGGCGCTGCCTGTCGGGTCCTCTCGGACTGACCCTGGTGAGCGACGGGCCCTGGGTTGCGCCCTATCTTAACCGACCCAATCCCGGGAGCCGCGCGGCCCTCGTCACCCCGGTCTGACCCCAGTTTGGAGCCAGCCGACCACCCGAGATCATGGATCCCGCGCCCCTTGTGGCGATCGTCGGCCTTCAGGAAGCCTTAAGGTCTACCGGGGTATGATGCATCCCCCGTCGCTCGTGGCCATCGGTTTCGAGCCAGCGGGACGCGAGCGCGGGGTTCGGGCCCTTGCGCGTCGAGACGCGGCGATGTGTTCCCCTGGGGGTGTGCTGGTGCCTCCCGGGTGATGCCCATTCTCCCAACCCAGAGATCCCCACTATGGCCGCAATTCTGAGCCCCCTGAATCCTCGTGCGCCCAAATCGGGGACGCGTCGTCTTGCCCATGCGGTGAGCGTCCTGGTCGGCGAGCATCTCGCGGACGCGGTCAAGAGCGCACCGGCCGGTCGCCGGATCAGCGTTCGTCTGGCTGCCCTCGGTGGGCACCTCCTGCTGCGACTGGACGAGCCGACAGACGCCGGCTCCGAGCCTTGCCCCGAGGCCCACTACGCCCGTGTCCAGGTCGCGGCCCAGGACCCATCGAGCCCGCGCGACGAGCTGGTCGGGACCATCGAGCGCGGCCTCGGGGAGCTGTGCGGTGTGGAGGCGGCCCTGGTGCACCGCGACGGCGATCGCGCCCTCGCCGTGTTGATCACGCGGTCGAATCGCCCACCCGGGTCCTGATGGCCAGGCTCGCAACCGCCGGGCCTCGCACCAGGGCGCCAGCCTAGGAGAAGGTCCGCAGGAAGTAGGGGATGACCAGGGCGTTCGTGAGGTCGATGAAGAAGGCGGAGACCAGGGGCACGATGATGAAGGCCCGGTGAGAGGCCCCAAAGCGCTGGGTCACCGCGGCCATGTTGGCCATGGCGGTGGGGGTGGACCCAAGTGTGACCCCACCGAATCCGGCCGCCACCACGGCCGCATCGTAATTGCGCCCCATCAGCGGGAACAGGATCAGGATGGTCACCGTCACCGCCAGCAGAAACTGGGCGGCGAGGATGGCCAGGATGGGTCCGGCGAGGTCGATCAGGGTCCAGAGCTGCATGCTCATGAGCGACATGGCGAGGAAGGTGCCCAGCGAGATGTCGGCGATCAGGGCGATGGCGGGGCTGCGGGTGGGCCAGGGTTTGCCGGTGAGGCTTGGCAGGTTCTTCGGCACCAGATTGGTGATCAGGATCCCCGCGAACAGGCAGGTCACGAAGAGCGGCAGCTTGAGTCCCAGGTCGGCAATGACCCCATTGAGCAGGAAGCCCACCACGATGCACACGTGGATGGCGAGGACCGCCCCAAGGAAGTCCAGGTGATCGATCCCAGCCTTCTCCTGGCGCTCCGACAGGCCGACCTCCTGGATCTCATCGGTGGCCGCCGGAATGGGGGCGAGGCGGTGCCGGTTGATCAGGAACTTGGCGATAGGACCGCCCATGAGGCTCGCCAGGATCAGGCCGAAGGTAGCGCTGGCGATGCCGATCTCCATGGCATTGGTGATCCCGTACTGCTCGGCGATCACCGGGGCCCAGGCGATGGTGGTGCCATGACCGCCAATCAGCGACACGCTGCCCCCTACCACCCCCACCGCCGCGGGGAGGCCGAAGAGAGAGGCGACCCCGATCCCGGTGAGATTCTGGGCGAGCATGAAGGCGATGGTGATGGCGAGCAGGATCAGCAGCGGCCGCCCGCCCGCCAGCAGATCCCGGGCACTGGCATTGATGCCGATGGTGGTGAAGAAGTAGACCAGCAGGATGTCCCGGGCCCGCAGCTCGAACTCCACCGCCATCCCGGAGCCGGCATAGAGCAGGCCGAACAGGATCGAGAACAGGAGCCCCCCGGTGACTGGCTCCGGGATGCTGAAGCTGCGCAGGACGCCGATGGCGTCATTCAGGCGCTTGCCCACGAACAGCACCAGGATGCCGATGGTGACGGCGAGAAAGGAGTCGATCCGCAGGATGCCGTCGACAAGCTCCATAACTGCCCCCTTTGGTTGGGTCTGGATCGGGCGCTGCTGGGGAGGCCGCATGGTAACACCCGGACTACCCCGGCCACAGCAACCCGTCGGAGCGGCGTCCCCGCCGCGGTGCCACTGCCTCTCGGCTTGTATTGGTGGCGGGTGCCCGCTACCCTCTCGCCCCACTGCGGTCGACCGAGGGCTGACTGGCCGATGATCCCAATCCGCTACGAGAAGGTCCTCTCCATCGTCGGCGACGTGCTGCGGATCGCCCTGCCGCCCCAGACCCGCGACGACCCGGAAGGTCCGCGCTTCGGCGATCTGGCCCTGGTGACCGAGGGCGGCTCGGCCCCACGCCTCGCCCAGGTGGTTCGGCTCGACGAGGGGGCCGCCTCACTCCAGGTCTTCTCCGGCGCCGCGGGTCTCTCCACCCGATCGAATGCCCGCTTCCTCGGTCACCCGCCCCGGGTGGCCTTCTCGGAGAATCTGCTCGGTCGGGTCTTCTCGGGGGACGGGAGCCCCATCGACGGGGGCCCCAGCCTGGAGCACGACCCCCAGGTGGAGATCGCCGGACCCTCGGCCAATCCGGCGCGCCGGGCCCTGGCGTCCCGGATGATCCGCACCGACGTCCCCATGATCGACGTCTTCAACTCCCTGGTGGAGAGCCAGAAGATCCCGATCTTCTCCTCCGCCGGCGAGCCCCACAATGCCCTGCTGGCCCGCATCGGGGTCCAGGCCGAGGCCGACGTGGTGGTGTTCGGCGGCCTGGGCCTGACCTTCGACGAGTTCTGGACCTTCCGCGCGGCGTTCGAGGACGCGGGTGTTTTTGCCCGCACTGTCATGTTCGTCAATCAGGCATCGGACCCGGCCCTGGAGCGGCTGCTAGTCCCGGACCTGGCCCTGGCGGTGGCGGAGCGCTTCGCGGTGGAGGAGAAGAAGCGCGTCCTGGTGCTCTTCACCGACATGACCGCCTTCGCCGATGCGTTGAAGGAGGTCGGCATCGCCATGGAGCGGGTGCCCTCCAACCGGGGCTATCTCGGCGACCTCTACTCCCAGCTCGCCCGTCGCTACGAGAAGGCGGCGAGCTTCCGCTCCGCGGGCTCGGTGACCATCCTCACGGTGACCACCATGCCCGGGGGTGATGTCACCCACCCGGTCCCGGACAACACCGGCTACATCACCGAGGGCCAGTTCTACCTCAAGGACGGGGCCATCGAGCCCTTCGGCTCCCTGTCCCGATTGAAGCAGCACGTCATCGGTAAAGAGACCCGGGAGGATCACGGCGCGGTCATGAACACCATGATCCGACTCTTCTCCGAGGCCCGGGACGCCCAGCGCAAGCAGGCCATGGCCTTCGAGCTCTCCGAGTACGACGAGCGGCTGATCCGCTACGGCGAGCTGTTCCGGGAGCGCTTCATGTCAATCGGGGTCGCCCTGCCCCTGGAGGAGGCCCTGGACCTCGGCTGGCAGACCATGGCCGAATTCTTCTCCCCCGAGGAGCTCCTGGTCCGCCAGGCCCTGATCGACAAGTACTATCCGCGCAAGGGGGCGGGGACCTGAGGCCATGGCCCGCGTCCCCCTGAGCAAGTCCCAACTGGCGCGTGAGAAGGCCAATCTGGCCTCCTACAACCGCTATCTGCCGGCCCTGGACCTCAAGCGCCAGCAGCTCATGGGCGAGCGCAACCGGGCGCGCCAGGCCCTGGCGAGCCTGCGCGAGGAGCTCCGGGCGCAGGTGGAGACGGTGGGGGCTGACATCCCCATGCTGGCGGAGCGCCGGATTGACCTGAAGGGTCTGGCGCGATTGGAAGCCGTGAAGCTCGGGACCCAGAACGTGGCCGGGGTGCGCCTGCCCATCGTCGAAGCGGTCGAGGTCCGGATCGCGTCCTATAGCCCCCTGGTCCGGCCCCATTGGGTGGACGCGGTGGCGGAGCGCCTGCGGGAGGCCATCCGGCTGCGCGTGGAGCTGCAGGTCGCGGAGCGGCGGATCGCCGCCCTGGACGCGGCCCTGACCAAGGTGACCCAGCGGGTCAACCTGTTCGAGAAGGTCCTGACCCCGGAGGCGAAGGAGAACATCCGGCGCATCCTGGTCTATCTGGGCGACGCGGAGCGGGCCGCCGTGGTGGGCGCCAAGCTCGCCAAGCGCAAGCGCGAGGAAGAGGCCGAGGCCTTGGCCCAATCTCTGCGCCAGTCAATGAGTGGCGCCGGAGGGACGGCATGAGCATCGCTCGGCTTTGCCGTGTCAGCCTCTGCGGCCCCTTGCCGGACAAGGAGGCCGTGCTCGACGGTCTCCAGACCCTGGGGGTCCTGCACCTGATTCCCCTGCGTCCACCCGAGCCCCTGGTCCCGGTGGACCCGGAGGGCCGGCGCCGTGCCCAGACCGCATTCCGCCACCTGATGGAGACGCCGGAGAAGCTGCGACCCTATCGGTCCGATCAGGCCTTCGATCGCGAGGAGACGGTCGTCCAGATCCTGAAGAACCGGCGTCGCCTGCGGGACCTTACCGACCGCCGGGACGAGCTCCAGGCGCGCATCGCCGATCTCGCGCCCTGGGGCGAGTTTGAGCTCCCGCCGCTGGATTCGATCGGGGGCCTGCGGCTCTGGCTTTATCCCTTGCCGATCAAGGACCGCTCCGCCCTCGATCGGCTCACGCTGCCCTGGGCCATCGTGGGCCGGGGTCCGACCACCCTGCACGTGGCGGTCATCGCCCGGGACGAGCCCCCGCTCGATGCCCTGCCGGTGCGGCGGATCCGGGCGGGTCTCGGACCCCTGAGCCGCTTAAGGGCCGAGCTGGAGGACACCGAGATCGCCATCGAGGAGGCGGAGGCGGAGCGTGAGTCCCTGACCCGCTGGCGGCTCCGGCTCGGCGCCGTGCTGGCCGCCGCCGAGGATCGGGATGCCCTGCGCGAGGCGGCGGGGCAGACCCGGGATGAGGAGCGGATCTTCGCCGTCCAGGGTTGGGCCGCCGCGGACAGTACCCAGGCCCTGCAGGCGTTCGCGGACGCCCGGGGACTGGCCTTACTGGCCGAGGAGCCGAGGCCAGAGGACCAGCCGCCAACCCTGCTGCGCAGCCCCGCCAGGGTAGCCGGGGCGGCAGA
>JBLMWY010000030.1:0-3838 GCA_050257475.1 Bdellovibrio bacteriovorus | reverse complement strand
GCTATCTGGCCTGGGGCAGCCGGCTCGCCGCCTTCGACCCGGGCTTCCCCAAGGCCTACGGCGAGTTCGCCCAGCGGCTACTGGAGACCGGGGACCCGGGGGTGGCGATGATGTGGTCGATGCCGGTCAAGGAGGGCCTGAGCCCCGAGGACGTCATCGAGTCCATGAAGAGCCTGGCCTCCTCCAAGAACTTCCTGTTCGTCGGCGAGTCCCCCTTCTACAAGCAGATCAAGGCCATCACCGGGGAGGACTACCGCTACGTCAACTTCCTGTCCTTCTGTGACGCCCGGGTGGGCCAGCAGATGCTCGAGCACCGGGACCAGTACAGCGGCTTGATGCCGTGTCGCATCGCCCTGGTGGAAGACAAGCAGGGCAAGCTGTGGCTGCACACCATGAACCTGGACCTCATGATCCACGGCGGCACCGAGCTGCCCCCCGAGCTCAAGGAGTCCGCCATCCGGGTGCGCAACACCATCAAGGAGATCATGGAGGGGGCGGCCAACGGGGAGTTTTGACAGGCCCCGGCGACCCCCGCCCGAGACCGGTCTCACCGCTGAGCTTTTCCGCTATCGACCATGGCGCCCACGCCACGCCGGAGAATGTAGGGCACCGGCGCCACGGTCGTTTTTCTCTGCCAGGCCCTCTCCAAGCGCCTTTTCCATAGGGCGGAGGAGGCGGAGCGCCATCGCCGCGCTCTTCACGGCAATCAACCAAAGGCTTTGACAGCGGGGCCGGTCTGGACACAATGCCTCCGGTTCCGAGCCTTGGTCCATGGCGATCTGGCGAGGGTGGTAGGCCACCGGCGGGGAGGGGTAGGGCATGGCTACTTCCGATGAGGACCCGGGCCGGGCCCCGCTGGCGAGCGCCCGCGCCGCCGTGTCCGACCAGCCCCCAGACCAGCGGCGCGACATCAAGCACACCCTGGCCCACATCCGAGAGCTGCTGCGCAAGCAGGAGGTGATCCAGGCGCTGGTGCACCGCCAGCAGGGGAGCCGCCAGGAGCTGGTGGAGTCCCTGGTGCTGCGCCAACAGCAGGCGGAGCTGGCCCAGAGGCTCGGTGCCCTGCATCCCGCCGAGATCGCCTACCTGCTGGAGAGCCTTCCAGGGGACCAGCGGCTGCGCCTCTGGCGTCTGGTGCCCGCGGCGCTGGACGGGGCCGTGCTGCTGGAGGCGAGCGATGATGTGCGGGAATTTCTCATCGCCGACATGGACAAGGGGGAGATCCTGCAGGCCGCGAAGGAGCTCGACGGGGACGACGTGGCCGAGCTAGTGCCCCATCTGCCCTCCCAGATCGTGCCGGAGCTGCTTGGCTCCCTGAGACCCAAGGACCGGGCGGAGGCGCGCCGAGCCCTCGCCTTTCCCGAGGGCACGGTTGGGTCCCTGATGGACTTCGACATGATCCCCATCCGTGAAGACAAGCGCCTCGATGCGGTCCTGCGCTATCTGCGGCGTTTCGAGCGGCTTCCGGACCACACCGATCAGCTCATGGTGGTGGACCGGGCCAGCAACCTCGTGGGCGTGCTGCCCTTGCATCGACTCTTGCTCAACGATCCGGAGATGCAGGTCAGGGAAATCATGGAGCGCGATACCCGGTTCCTGCGCACGGATGACGACGCGGAGGAGGCGGCGCGGATCTTCGACCGCTACGCCCTGGTGTCGGCGCCGGTGGTGAACATCCACGGGCAGCTCGTCGGGCGCCTGACCGTCGATCAGGTGATGGAGGTAGCGGTGGAGTCGGCCCAGGAAGACATGCTCGCCCAGGTGGGTCTGGAGCCGGAGTCCGACCTCTTCGCCAACGTCTGGCGCGCCGCGCGCAACCGCTGGCCCTGGCTCATCATCAACCTCTGCACGGCCTTCGTCGCCTCCCGGGTCATCGGTGTCTTCGAGGACACGATCGAGCGCGTGGTCGCCCTCGCCGCCCTGATGCCCATCGTGGCCAGCATCGGCGGAAATACAGGCAACCAATCCGTGGCTCTGACCATCCGCGGGCTCGCCCTGGACCAGATCGACCCCCGTAATGCCCCCTACCTGGTGGGCAAGGAGGTGGGGGTGAGCCTGATCAACGGGCTCATCTGGGGCGGGGTCATGGCCCTGGTCACCTTCCTGCTCTATGGCGACCCACTGCTCGGGCTCATCATGGGCCTCGCCATGCTGCTCAACCTGCTCCTGGCGGCCTCCGTCGGGGTGGGCATCCCCCTGGGCCTCAAGGCCCTGGGGCGCGACCCGGCGATGGGCAGCAGCATCTTCCTCACCTTCATGACCGACGCCGGTGGTTTCTTCATCTTTCTCGGCCTCGCCGCCGCCCTGCTCCCACGCTGAGGTCCAACCCCGCGAGGGTGCCGCCCGGCGGCTCTTTGGCACCTGTCGACCGAGAACTAGCAGCAGATCCCGGATTCCCAGGACAGCCTTGCTATGATGATCCTGCGCCCCTCTTCCTGACCCTAAGGACGCCATCAATGGCGTCGGCTCGCCTTACCGGTGCGGTCGTCAAGGGGGGTAGATGTGCTGGAGACGGACCGAGCGCACCCAGAGGCGCTGGAGGAACGAGATGAGCAGACTCCCGGCGGCCGGCGATCTCATCGAGGTTTACGGTGTCTGCTGTGAGGGTTGCGGCCATTTCCAAGGCCAGTTCGAGGTTCGCGCTGTATCCGACGGGCCGGACATTGCACTTGTCCTAGAGCCGCGCGAGATCGAGTCGCGGGGCGTGGTCAAGCAGGGTGCCTTCGCCGGTCTGACGCTCCTGTGGCGCCGCGACCTGGAATGCTGGCTCACCGACTGCGGCGAGCATGAGGTGGTGGTGCACATCTCGGGACATTACTACGGTCCCAGCCTGGAGGTTGCCTAGCCAAGGACCCGCGCGGTCGCGAGCCGCGTCGTTCCCCTCGCCCCGTCTGCTCCCCAAGACGTTTTCGCCTCCCCGAGACGATCGGCCTCGGAGCGGGCGGTGGCTCGCCTGACCCAGGTCCTGCGAGCGGCCCAGACCGGTCGCGTTCCGCGAAGCCAGGATTTTGCAGTGATCCTTTGGGATTCGACCGACGGTCTCCGGGCCGTCGGGTCGGGTATCGGTGTCCCAGAAGGGCTTGAAGCCGCCACTGGAGGCGCCAACTCCGCGGCAGGACCTGCCGCCATGTCTCACCTTTGGCCGCTTGGCTCAGTGGCGTTTTTCATCGGAATCACCTTAGAAAGAAGCCGTACGACAATGATGCAGCGATGCCCTTTTGCTTCTGCCCTGGTCACGGGGCTGGCGGCCTGCGGCCAGGCGGTGCAGGTGGTACGGCGCGGCGGGGCGGAGTACGACTGCCGCTCCGGCGCCGACCACGGGGCCTGTTCTGACCTCTTCGAGCGGCTCAAAGCCGCCGCCCTTCCGGCCTTTGGGGTCGAGGACGACCTCAACACCATGCCCCACAGCGTGCTGGTCAAGGTGCAGTGCGGCGGACTTCAGGGTCTGGCGCGGTTGTCGGGGCAGGCGAGGGATCGGATCGAGGACGTTGCCACCCTGCGAGATCGCGCGCTTGGCGAGCACGGGGGTGCCGAGGGCCTGCCCATCGCGGACCTGGTGGCGGACATCACCGCCTTCCGCGCCGAGCGGCGGGGGCGTCGGCGCTAACGGACCTGGCCCCTGGGCTGGCCGCGGTCGATGGGCCGTCCCCGATTAGGTGGAGTCGGGCCCCGGTAGCACCGGCTCCCGACGCCAGGCTCCTGGGGTGTGGACCAGCACCTCGCCCCGGTCCTCATGCCACTGCGCCAGGACCGAGCGGTGGAACGGCGGGCCGCCAGGCTCGGGAAGGTGCTCGGCGGGTCTGTGGGTGTGGCCGTGGATGAGCCGGCTGGCCCGATA
>JBLMWY010000029.1:0-2534 GCA_050257475.1 Bdellovibrio bacteriovorus | reverse complement strand
GTTGTCCTCGAAGCACGTGGCGGTCTCCACCTCTCCGAAGAAGCAGACGCGTCCGCCGAAGTCCCCGAACAGGGGCTCGCAAACCCGTAGCTCGGGCCCGAAGCGGTCGTAGAGGTCGGCGGTGCGGATCCCCATTGGGACTTTGAGGCCCTGGCGAATGGTTGGGTGCGTCCTGACCGCCCGCGTGCGGGTCGACCATGGCCCCGATTCTTGGGGAAGGCATCGGAAGTGAACAGTGAAAAGCGGAAATGCGCAGTATTGAGGGCCGTCGCCGGGGCCAGGCCTCAGCGGAGCTCGCTCAGGACCTGCTGCTGGAGCCTTTGGAGCCCCGTAAGGAAGCGGTCGCGGCTCTCGATCAGGGCGCGCATGCACTCGGCCGCGGGTCGCCCCAGGTCCTGGGCGCGAAGCAGCTCGCGGGCGCGGACATGGACCGCATCGTGCAGCTCCTCCAGCTCTCGGAAGACCTCCAGGGCCCCGAAGGCGGCGCGGCCCTCGCCGTAGTACCAGCGTCCAAAGCCGCACTTGCTTTCCGCCAGCTCCGGGGGCCGGGTCCCGGAACCGCCTGCCGCCGAACGAAGCAGACGGGCCACCCAGTCGCGATGGACGGACTCCATCGTCAGCAGGTCCAGGATGTTGCCCGCGGACCAGTCGAACCGATGGCTCAGCCCCCACAGGGACGGTGATACGTAGCGGGCCATCCAGGTCGGGAGCTGATCCGGCGGCATGGGCTCCGCCACCCCAAACCCTTGAGCCCGGTCGCAGCCCATGTGCAGCAGCATGAGGCCGTGGGCAGCGGACTCCACGCCCTCGGCGATCACCTCCCGCTGGAAGGCCCGGGCCAGTCCGACTACCCCCTCCACGATGTTGCGATCGTCCTTGGAGCGCAGCATGTCACGCACGAAGGTCTGATCGATCTTGAGCACCTGGGCTGGCAGGCGGCGGAAATAGGTCAGCGAGGAGTAGCCGGTGCCGAAGTCGTCGAGGGCGAAGCGCACTCCCAGGTCCTCACAGCGCTCCATGACCGTGGCCACGGCGTCCAGGTCGCCCAGGGCCTCGGACTCGAGGATCTCCAGCGACAGGGCGTCGGAGACCAGCCCTCGATGCTGCTCCAGGCGCGAGCGCAGCTCCCCGACGAAGCCCTCGTGCTGGACCGAGCGGGCGGAGATGTTGAGGCTGAGTCCCAGGTCCAGTCCTTGGGCGTGCCAGTGCTCGAGCTGCTCCAGCCCGGCACCGATCACCCACCAGTCCAGGCGCTGCTGCAGCTCGGTGCCGTCTAGCAGCGGGATGAAGGCCCCCGGGGGCAACAGGCCCTTGGTCGGATGCTGCCAGCGCACCAGTCCCTCGGCGCCCACCACCTTGCCCTGGCGCATGTCCACCTTGGGCTGATAGTAGAGCCGCAGCTCGCCGCCCTCGATGGCCTCGCCGATGCGCTCGAGCTGGGAGCGCCGCGCATGGGCGCGCCGGTCCCTCACCGTGTCGAAGAAACGCACCCGGTTGCGGCCCCGCTGCTTGGCCTGGTACATGGCATGATCCGCGTGGCGCAGCAGGGTGTCCGCGTCGTGGGAGTCGCGGGGATAGAGGATGGCGCCCACGCTCGCGGTCACCCGCAGCTCCTCGCCGTCGATGAGATAGGGCTGGGCGAGCATCTTGACCAGGCGGTCCAGGGCATTGGCACACTCGATCAGGGAATCGAACCCCCCCATCAGCAGGACGAACTCGTCACCCCCCAGGCGCGCCACCGTGTCGCTCTCGCGTACCTGCTCGCGCAGCCGGGCGGCGGCGGCGATGAGGATCTGGTCTCCCACGGCGCGCCCGTAGTGATCGTTGATGGGCTTGAAACCGTCCAGATCCAGGTAGCAGATGGCCAACTGGGTGCCGCCCTCCACGGCGGCCGCCATGGCCTCGTGCATGCGCTCCCCCAACAGACGCCGGTTGGGGAGGCCGGTCAGCCCATCGTAGAGGGCGATCTCCTCCATGCGCTGCCGGCTCTCCAGGAGCTCCAGCTCGAATTTGCGCCGTTCGAAGGCGGCACCGAAGAGGTCCCCGAGCAGGCGCAGGGCGCGCAGCTCCGATTCCCGCCAGTCCCGTGGTCCGCTCTCCACCTCCACGGCCACGAAGCCACCGAGCCGCTCGCCGGTGCGCAGGGGCACCGAGGCCACCGCTCGCACGCCGATCTGGGTCAACACTTCCCGATCCTGGCTCCAGGCCTCCGGCAGCTCGGTGACGTCGCCGATGCGGATGTCCTCGCCGTGGCGCAAGGTCTCCATCCAGCGGGGCAGCTGGTCCTCGGGCATGGGGGAGGCGTCCGCGAGCTGGCAGGGCCCCTCCAGCAGGCCCCAGATATGGGTGGCGTGCAGCTCCCGGCCGTCCCCCCCCAGGGTGAAGACACAGGCGTGCTCCACGTCCATGCGGCGAGCGACCGCACCGAGGACCCGCTCCACCACCCCTTCCACCGCCTCCGGCTGGGCGGCAGACAGGGCCCGCGAGGCCTCCAGCAGCACCGTCTCCAGATTCACCAGATAGGCCAGGGAGCG
>JBLMWY010000028.1:0-3572 GCA_050257475.1 Bdellovibrio bacteriovorus | reverse complement strand
CGAACCAGGCGCCGATCACCAGGGTGCTGACGCCGGCCCCGATGACCAGCCAGGCCCACTCGGCGGTCCCCGAGAGCACCGGGAAGAGCCGGGCCAGCAGGAAGATCCCCGCCTTGACCAGAGTGGCCGAGTGCAGGTAAGCGGACACGGGCGTCGGCGCCGCCATGGCGTGGGGCAGCCAGAAGTGAAACGGGAACTGGGCGGACTTGGTGAAGGCGCCAAGCAGGATCAAGACCAGCATGGGGGTATAGAGGGGGTGGGCGCGGATGGCGTCCCCGGAGGCCAGGATGACCGAGAGCTCGTAGCTGCCGGCGATCTCCCCCAGCAGCAGAAAGCCGCCGAGGAGGGCCAGGCCTCCAAGCCCGGTGATGGTCAGCGCCATGCGCGCGCCGCGACGGGCGTCATCCCGCTCCCGCCAATAGCTGATCAACAGGAAGGAGGAAAGGCTGGTCATCTCCCAGAAGATCAGGAGCAGGATCAGGTTCTCCGACAGGACGATGCCCAGCATGGAGCCCATGAAGAGCAGCAGATAGGCGTAGAAGCGGCCCAGGCAATCCCGCTCGGCGAGGTAGTAGCGGGCGTAGAGGATGATGAGCAGCCCGATGCACAGGATCAGCAGGGCGAACAGCAGCCCCAGCCCGTCCAGCCGGAAGGCGAGATCGATCCCGGCCTCGGGGATCCAGGACCAGCGCTGCAGGACCGTCTCCCCGTGGAAGGGGGCGGGCGCCGAGGGCAGCAGGGCGATCAGGGCCAGGGCGGTGACCGCCCCGGCCGTCCAGGCGGAGCGCATCCGACCGAATCGGGAGACCCAGCCGGCGAGCGCGGCCCCGGCGAACGGGAGGAGCACGACGAGCAGCAGATTCATGCTTGGGGTCCAGTCATCCGCGACGGTCTGCGAGTGCGGGGCCAAGGATACCATCGATACCCGGGGCTCAGGCCGGCGGCGGCCTGAGCATCGAGGGATTCGGACCCGATTGGACGGTACGGGGTTGGGGGCTGTGGCCTAGCTCAGGCCCCGAAGTCCCCCCACAGGGCCTGGATGGCGGCGATCGCCGCCAGTGGCGCCGTCTCCGTGCGCAGCACCCGGGGGCCGAGGCGCACCGGGCGACAACCGTGCGCCTTGGCCACCCGGCGCTCACTGGGGCTTAGGCCCCCCTCGGGACCCACCAGCAGCGTCACCTCGGCGCCTGGGCGAGGGAGGGCGACCAGGGTGTCGTCCGCCTGGGCGTCCAAGAGGAGGGAGCCGGCCGGGGCGGTCCCGATCCAATCCGCGAAGACCGCGGCCGGGTCGAGCCGGGGTAGACGCCGCCGCCCCGACTGCTCGCAGGCGCCGACCAGGATCCCCTGCCAGTGCGCCATCCGCCGCGTCAGACGGTCGCCCGAGAGCTGGACTACGCTGCGCTCGGTGAATAGCGGGCTGATCCGCGTCACCCCGAGCTCCACCGACTTCTGGATCGCGTAATCCATGCGCTCCCCTTTGGAGACCCCGATGGCGAGCCGGATGGCGACGGGCGGGGGCGGCTCCTCCGGCCCGCGCTCCCCGACGGCCAGGGTCGTCCCCCCGTGTCCGAGCGCGACCAGTCGGGCTCCATAGTCGCTGCCATCGCCGTTGAACACCCAGAGGGAGGCGCCGACGCCAAGGCGCAGGACCTGGGTGAGATGGCGTCCGGGGCCCTCGGGCAGGGTGATGACCTGGCCCCGGATCAAGGGTAGGTCCACGAAGACCCGTGGCAAGCGCATGGGTGCGAGGCCCCCTCAGGCCCTTGAGGCCGCGGCTGCGGTGTGCGTCACGGCCGGTCCTCGCGCCCGGGATCGGCGTCCGCCACCCCGAGCAGGGCCAGGGCCTCCGCGGCCACCGAGCGCACCTCCGGGTCCTCGTCGACCAGGAGCCGTTGGAGAGTCGCCGCCGCCCCTGGATCCCCGGCCAGGCCGAGGAAGTAGCAGGCGTCGGCGCGGATCTGGGGACTATCGGACAGGGTCAGGGACTCGATCCGGGGCACGGCGTGGCGCAGCACAGCAGCGCCGCTCAGGGACTCGATCACCGCGCTGATCCCAATACGCAGCGGCAAACCGGTCCGCGGGTCGGCGAATAGGTCCAGGAGGTCGCCCAAGGCCCCCGGGACCAACCGGACCCGTTCGACCAGGCTGTCGAGCCGTCCTGCCTCGATCAGGTGGGCAAAGTAGCGCCCCCAGCCACCGCCACCCGCGGCGATCTCGGTCCATTCCGCGAGCTCGGCGGCCGACAGGGCGCCACTGAGCTCGAAGGGGCCCAGACGGGTCCAGGGGACCGACCGGATGCCCCGCGCCTCGGGCGCGTCGGGCGCGACTCCGATGTTGATCACCGTGAGCCGCCCGAGGCGGCCCTCCTTGACCAGACGCGCTAGGGACTCGAGCACGGATTGGCAATGGGGGCAGTGGCTTCCGATCAGCAGCAGGGCGTCCGGCGCCCGGGCAGCAATGGGGGCGAGCGTTTCCATACCGGCACCTTAACCGGGTCGCCGAGCCGCGCCAAGCCGGCCCTCGTCCGGGCGCCCGCCGGCCCGGCTCAACCCCGCTCGAGACATCAGAATTCCCTAATAAGGCGATTTTATGATCGCAAACGCAAATACTGTTTTGACAGTGGGATGGCCCTGTCACTACCCTGCCGACCTCGCGTGACCCGGCCCCGGCGGCATCGTCCTCGTTCCCATCCATTTGCGAGGGCCAATCGCGAGTCCGTTCGTCGAACTTCGCAGCCTCAAGCCGGTCGCAGCAAGGACCGCCAACATCAGGAAGTCAGAGAATTTCGGCGGACTCAGGTCCCCAGGAAGCGACAGGCCGCCCCGTGTGTCTCACCCCCGTCGGCGGCAACTCACCGCAGTGAACCGTTAGGAGATCTAACACAATGCCAACTTTCGTGCGTACCGATAAGTGCGATGGCTGCAAGGGCCAGGACAAGACCGCTTGCATGTACATCTGCCCCCACGACCTGATGAAGCTCGACCAGGACGGCTCCGAGACCGGTCATGCCATGAAGTCCTACAACCAGGAGCCGGAGCAGTGCTGGGAGTGCTACTCCTGCGTGAAGATCTGCCCCCAGCAGGCGATCGAGGCCCGTCACTATGCGGACGTGGTCCCCATGGGCGCCTCCGTGCAGCCCCTGCGCGGCACCGATTCCATCATGTGGACCATCAAGTTCCGTAACGGGACCATGAAGCGGTTCAAGTTCCCCATCCGCACCACCCCCGAAGGCTCGATCGATCCTTACGGCAACAAGCCCAAGGCCGACATCGCCAACATCGAGAAGGCCGGCTACTTCACCACTGGTCCCGACGGCCTGCATGCCGCCGACGCCAGCCAGCTGATCCGCAAGTAAGCCCCAGGGCCCAAGCGGAACAACTTAGAAATCAATCGAGAACGCAGAGGTATCTGAGAAATGGCAGGTGAATTCGGCAATCCTCAGGTCATCGAGGAAGAGGTCGACATCCTCCTCATCGGTGGTGGTATGGGCGCTTGCGGCGCGGCCTTCGAGGCCGGCCCCTGGCTGGATCAGGCCAAGGCCCAAGGCATGGACATCAAGGTGAAGCTGGTCG
>JBLMWY010000027.1:0-7830 GCA_050257475.1 Bdellovibrio bacteriovorus | reverse complement strand
ATCCGAACTGCACGAAGAACTTGCCCGCCACCCCGCTCATGAAGGCGGTGGGCAGGAAGACGGCGATCAGGGTAAAGGTGGTGGCAATCACCGCCAGCCCGATCTCGTCGGCGGCCTCCATCGAGGCCTGGTAGGGGGTCTTGCCCATGCGCAGATGGCGCATGATGTTCTCGATCTCGACGATGGCGTCGTCCACCAGGATGCCGACCACCAGGGACAAGCTGAGCAGGGTCACCACGTTCAGGGTGAAGCCCATGAGGTACATGGCGCCGAAGGCTGGAATGATCGACAGGGGCAGGGCGGTGGCGGCAATCAGGGTCGCGCGCCAGTCCCGCAGGAAGAGCCAGACCACCAGCACCGCCAGGATGGCGCCCTCCATCAGGAGGGACATGCTGCCATTGAAGTTCTCCCGCACCGGGTCGACGAAGTTGAAGGCCTCGGTGATCTCGACGTCCGGATGCTCGGCGCGCAGCCGGTCCAATTGCGCCCGCACCCCCTCGGCCACCTCCGTCTCGCCGGCGCCCCGGCTGCGGCTGATCTCGAAGCCCACCACCGGCTGGCCGTTGAGCAGGGCGGCGCTGCGGCGCTCCGCCACCGTGTCGGTGACGGTGGCGACCTGATCCAGACGGATGCGGCGGCCGTCGGCAAGTACGATTGCCATGGCCGCAATCTCCGCCGCCGACTGAACGGTGCCGATGGTGCGCACCGACTGCTCCGCGCCGCCGATGTCGGCCCGCCCGCCGGAGGCCTCCTGCTGGATCTGGCGCACCTGGCGGGAGATGTCGGCGGCGCTGGCATTGAGCGCCAGCAGCCGGTCGGGGTCGAGCTCGATCAGGACCTGGCGGTCGACGCCGCCCACCCGAGCCACGGCGCCCACGCCGCGCACCGCGAGCAGGGACTTGGTGACCCGGTTGTCGACGAACCAGGACAGGGCCTCCTCGTCCATGCGCGGCGAGGCGATGGTGTAGGTGAGAATGGGCGCCCCGGCGACATTGATCCTGGAGATGACCGGGTCCCGGAGATCACCCGGCAGGTCGGCGCGGATGCGCGAGACCGCGTCACGCACGTCGTCCTGGGCCTCCTGGGTGGGCTTCTCCAGCCGAAACTCGACGGTGATGATGGCGGTGCCGTCCTGGACCTTGGTGTAGATGTGCTTCACCCCCTGGACGGTGGCGACCGCGTTCTCGATCTTGCGCGCCACTTCGGTTTCCATCTGGGCGGGGGCGGCACCCGGCAGGGAGGCGGTGACGGTGATGGTGGGCAGGTCGATATCCGGGAACTGCTGGATCTTCATGCCGCTGAAGCCCACCAGCCCGATGAGCGTCAGCATGAGGAAGAGCAAGATCGACGGGGTCGGGTTGCGGATCGACCAGGCGGAGACGTTGATGGCCATAGGGGT
This sequence comes from Bdellovibrio bacteriovorus, assembly GCA_050257475.1. GTDB lineage: Bacteria > Pseudomonadota > Gammaproteobacteria > Chromatiales > Chromatiaceae > Thiodictyon. The sequence goes on along the minus strand of JBLMWY010000027.1, from coordinate 6,431 downwards.
GTCTGCGGGGGGCCCGGCTACTGGGACGCCGTCCGGCCCGCGGTCGGCGCCTCGACCACCCGCACCAGGTCCCCGTCGGTGAGGAAGCCGGCGCCGGAGGCGACCAGCCGCATCTCGGGGGTGACGCCACGCGTGATCTCGACCCGCTCGCCGAGGCGGCGGCCCAGCTCCACCTTCACCTCGCTCACCCGGTGATCGGGACCGACCCGGTAGACATAGGCGAAGCCCTCGCGCAGCACCACCGCACCCTGGGGCAGGGTCAGGGCCCGCCCCGCCCCCACCCGGATCTCGCCCCGGACGAACATGCCCGCCCGCAGTGGGCTGTCCGCGGGGAGGTCCACGTAGACCAGGGCGTTGCGGGTTTGCGGATCGAGGGTGGGCGCCACCACCCGCACCTGCCCCTGCACCAGGGACTCGGGCCCGGTCCCCGGCGGCACCAGGGTGGCGGCCATGCCGGGCCTGACCCGGGCCAGCTCCACGGCCGTCACCTCGGCCCGCCACTCCAGCCGGCCGCCGCGGATCAGGCGAAACAGCTCTTGACCATTCTGGGCCAGGGACCCGACGGTGGCGGTGCGCGCCGAGATGACCCCATCGTCCGGGGCCAGGATGCGCGTCTGGGAGAGCCGCAGCTCATCCGCCTGGACCTTGGCCTCGGCGGCATGGACCCGGGCCAGGGCGGCCTGTTCGCCGGTGAGGAGCTGATTGACCTGCTGGTCGCTGAGCGCCCCGCGCTCCTCGATCCGCCGGGCCCGATCCGCATCGGCCCGGGCCTCCGCGAGCCGGGCCTGCGCCTCCTCCACCGCGGCCCGCGATTGGGCCAGCTCGGCGCCGACGGTGTCGCTAGCCAGCCGCGCCAGGAGCTGGCCCTGGGTCACCTGGTCGCCGACGTTGACCAGCACCTCGGTCAGCCGGTAGCCGCTCAGCTCCGAGCCGATCACCGCCTCCTGCCAGGGGGCGATGTTGCCGTAGGCGGCGATGGTCTGAGGCCATTCGGCGGGCTCTGGCACAGCGAGCACGACGGTGAGGGCCGGGCGTCCGGCCGGGGCCACCGCGGGCGAGCCCCCTTCCTCGGCGCTAGGCATCGGGGTCCAGGCCAGGACCCCCATCAGGGCCGCGGCGATGGCGGCGAGCAGGGACCAGGGGCTCAGACGACGCCGCGATGGTGACATGGGACTCGGGGCCGGTGCCTGTGAGGGGGCAGGCCGGGGTTGGGTCGAACGCAACAGGGTGCCGCCAGGCAATGTCATGGTCGAGCGGAGCGTGAGGTTGGCCAGGATTGAGTCTCGTCGGGGAAAAACAAGCGAGGGGCGTTGATCGTGAGAGAACGGACCGCCCCCGGGGCTCGTCCTCGAATCTCGCCCTAGAATCGAGCCCTACTGCCGGGCCTCACCAGACAGTACACTCAAACGCACGGCCAGGTCGTGAAGAATTCGGTCAGCCAACGGGACCGAGGGTTGGGACCCCATGAGCGCCATCAAGAAACCCAAGGTCTACACGGTTGACGCGTATCTCGCCCGGGAGGCGCGGGCGGAGGTCCGTCACGAGTATGTCGCGGGCCAGGTCTATGCCATGGCGGGTGGCACGCGCCGGCACAACCGCATCGTCATGAACCTGGGATCTCGGCTGCACGCGGCCGCCCAGGGCGGCCCCTGCGAGGTCTATCAGTCCGACATGAAGGTCCGGGCGCCGGGTGTCGGAGGGGACCGGATCCTCTTCTACTACCCCGATGTAGTGGTCGCCTGCGAGCCCGAGGCCGAGACTGACGAGCTCTATCTGAGCGACCCGTGCCTCATCGTGGAAGTCCTGTCCCGGTCCACCGAGACGACCGACCGCCGGGAGAAGTGGCTGGCCTATGGGGCCATGCCCAGTCTGCGCTGGTACATCCTTGCCCACTCCGAGCGGCCCGAGGTGACCTACTTCGCCAGGAATCGAACCGGTGAGTGGGAGACGGCGAGGCTGGAAGGCGCGGAGCCCTTGGAGATCGACTGCCCAGGGTTGCGCCTGAGACTCGGGCTCGACGCGATCTACGATGGCGTCCGCTGGGGTGAGGACGCGGCGTCGGAGTAAGGCGGTCGACGAACGGGGGGTCATTCGCCCTCGACGGCCCTTCACGCGAGGAAGATCCGCTCCAGGGCGCTGCGGGAGCCGTTCCCGCGGACGTCCTCGGCCTCGATGTAATAGCGCACGTCGCCCGCACCCACCGGCAGCTCCGCGGTGAAATACTCCGCCGTCACCCGGGCCCCGGTGTGGGAGGGATAGGGCCCGAGATTCCGCATGGGCAGGCGCCACTCGCCCTGGGCGGTCCGGAGCACCAGCTCCACGCGTTTGAGCCCTGAGCAGTCGGCGACGAAGGTATGGACCACGCCCTGACGCGGGGCATCGATGAGACAACCCTGGCCCCAGCGCTTGCCGCCCGGGTTCTCGGGGGTCACCCAGGGGGCGAAGATGGTCGGGGCGGTGCGGTCGCCACCGGCGGCGACCAGGGCCTCCAGGGCGAGCGCGATCAGCCCAAGCCCCCGGTTGGCCGCGTCGGTCACCTGCCGATCCCAGACGGACTGGCCGGTCCAGTACCAGTAGCAGCTCGTTTCGGCGGTCAGGAGCAGGCGCAGGGCCTCCGCCAGCTCGGGACCCTCGGCCTCGGCATCCTCCAGGGTATGGACGCGGTTCTGGAAGGCCGTGAGCACGGCCCAGGAGTTGAGGTCAGGCGAATAGGCCTGCTCGTAGCGGCTGAACCACTTCATGAACTGGGGATCGCCGTTGTCCGCCCCGGACCAGGCCCCGGGCTCGATGTGGGCGACCTGGGCGGGGTCGGGCGGGAAGCGCTGCAGATAGTCCTCGACGGTGGTGAGCTCGAAGCGCGGGTCCTGCCTCAGCCACTCCACCAGGCGGCCGGTATTGTGCCTGTAGTAGCTGTCCGCCCCACCGCCGTGGTTGTCGCCGTCGGAGTGCAGCAGGAAGAAGGGCGGGTGGGCGGCATCGAAGCCGCCGGTCTCGACGATGCGGTCGTAGACCTGGCCCAGCACGTCCGGATACTGCAGGGCCCCAAAGCCACCGCGGGCGTCCTCGTTGCCGATGTAGCGCTCCGCCGGGACGGCCACGATGGTGTGGACTTGGCCCTCCGGGTCCTCATAGCCCACGTATTCTGGCTTGAGCAGGCGCGGCGATATCCGGGAGCCCGCCCAGATGTTGTGGAGCTGCAGCCAGTCGTCCACGGGGGGGTTGACCTGCTCGGCCGCGTTTGGCGGCAGCATGCCCTCGCCGATGCCGGCATAGGGGTAGTCGCGGCAGGCGCGGAAGCGGTGGATGGAGTCGTAGATCACCGCCGTCACCCCGGCCTCGCGGAGCGCCGGGATCATGCGCACGTGGAAGGCGGTCTCCGGCGGGAACAGGACCCGGGAGGCGGCGACGCCGAAGGTCCTCTCGATCAGGTCCCGATGCCAGGCGATCTGGCGCACGATGTCCCGGTGGGGGATGAGTGGCATCAGGGGGTGGAAGAAGCCGAAGGCGGAGAAGGAGATCCGCGGGTTGCCCAGGGCGGTGCGAGCATCCGCCATCTGGCGCAGGGGCTGGCTCCAGCCGGTGAAGCGTCCACCGCAAAGCCCCTCGGCGGCGCAGCGTTCGAGCTGCTCGATCAACGACCCGCTCCAGCTCGTGGACAGCCCCGCGTGGGGCAGGCCACCGTCGCTGTACTGGCGCACGGCGGCGGGGATGAAGTCCGTGTAATTGCCCGCACGCGAGCCGAAGATCTGCTCCTTCTCTCCATCCCAGGCCCTGGGGTTGGCCGCGTTGTAGTAGGGCTGGTGCATGTGCTTGTGGATGCCGAAGTAGAGCTTGACCTCGGCACCCCCGGAGATCGACGCGCGGATCGGGGCCGACCGGCGCTCGGGGCGGATCAGACGCACCTCGCGGAAGGCCTTGATCCAGTCCCCACCCCGGGCCTGCTGGATGTCCGCGCGGCGGCAGCCCTCGATCTGGACCTGGATGCGCTCGCCCCTGAGACTGCCCTCCGGCACGGCAGCGACATAGGACCACTCACCCGGCACGGACTGAGTCGCCTCGATGGCCGCCCCCTTGAGCAGGATCTCCCTACCCTCACCGCGCAGGATGACCTGGGGGAAGGGGATCTCACCGTCGGAGCTGAAGCGAATGGCGAAGGCCGGATGCCGGCCGTCGGGCCCGCAGGTCACCTCGCCCGGGCAATCGATGCCCAGAAATCGGTTGAAGGCGTCCATGGTCGAGTCTCCCAATCAGCGTACGAACCCGTGCTCGGCCAGGAGCTCCAGGGTGACACCGCTAGCCTTGGGCTCCGCCGCCCGGTCGCCGAGCAGCAGGCGCTCCAGGTAGCGGGCGATCAGGTCCACCTCCAGGTTGACGCGGGTGCCGGGCTGGTAGTAGACGATGATGGTCTCATCCAGGGTATGGGGGACTATGTTGAGGTCGAAGCAGGCCCCGTCCACCGCATTCACGGTGAGGCTCACCCCATCCACGCAGATGGATCCCTTGTGGGCGATGTAGCGGGCCAGCTCCGCCGGGGCCTCGATCCGAAGGCGCCAGGAGCGGGCATCCTCCCGCCGCTCCAGGACCCGCCCGACCCCGTCCACGTGACCGCTGACCAGGTGCCCGCCGAGCGGCGTCGAAAGGGTCAGGGCTTTCTCCAGGTTGACTGGGCTGCCCGGGACCAGGTCCCCCAGGGTGGTGAGCGACAGGGTCTCCCGCGATACGTCCGCCGAGAAGGCGTCTGGGGTCAGGTCCACGGCGGTGAGGCAGACCCCATTGACAGCGATGCTGTCGCCCAGGGCGACGTCGGCCAGGGGAAGCTTGCCGGTGGCGATACTGAGGCGCACGTCTCCGCCCCGGGGCTCGAGTCGGCGGATCTGGCCGACGGATTCGATGATGCCTGTGAACACGTGAGTAACGAGTGGCGAGTGGCGAGGTAGAACGGTCAGAGCCTGGCCGCACGCAGGCGCAGCCGGATGTCGGGCCCGATGCGGCGCACCTCGTCGATGGTGAGCGGGATGCGGTGCTCCATGCGGGTGAGACCCGGGAGCTGGAAGAGACCCCGGGCCTCGTCACCCATAAGGTGGGGGGCGATGTAGAGGACCAGCTCGTCGATCAGGCCGCCGGTGAGCGCCGCCCCGGCGAGGGTGGGGCCAGCCTCGAGCAGGACCTCGTTGACCTCTTGCCCCGCGAGCCAGCGCAGCAGTGACTGCAGGTTGACCCGCCCCCGGTCCGCCGGAAACTCCTCCACCCGTGCACCGGCCGCGCGCAGCACCGCCGCCGCCAAGGGATTGGCACCAGCGACGCAGGCGATGAGGGTGCGGCCGGGCAGCGCCAGCATGCGCGCGCTGGCCGGGGTCCGCAGCCGGCTGTCCACCACCACCCGCAGGGGCTGGCGGATCGGCTCCCCGGGTTCCAGACCGGGGAGATCGGCGGCGGCGAGGCGCACGGTCATGGAGGGGTCGTCAGCGATCAGGGTCTCGACCCCGGTGACGATGGCGGAGCTGCGGGCACGCAGCCGGTGGACATCGCGCCGGGAGGCCTCGGAGCTGATCCACTGGCTCTCGCCGGTGGCCATGGAGGTGCGCCCGTCCAGGCTGGACGCCAGCTTGCAGCGGCAATAGGGCAGTCCCTGGACCATGCGCTTGACGAAGCCCAGGTTGAGCGCCGCGGCCTCCGACTCCAGCAGCCCCGACTCCGCCACCACGCCGGACTCCCGCAGGCGCGCCAGCCCCTGACCCGAGACCAGTGGGTTGGGATCCACCATGGCCGCCACCACCCGCCGCACGCCCGCGGCCACCAGGGCCTCGGTGCAGGGGGGAGTGCGGCCCTGATGGCAGCAGGGCTCTAGGGTCACGTAGGCGGTGGCCCCCCGGGCCCGCTCGCCCGCGGCGGCCAGCGCGATGCGCTCCGCGTGAGGCTCGCCGGCCCGGCGGTGCCAGCCCTCGCCGACAACCTCGCCGTCCAGCACCAGGACGCAGCCCACCCTTGGATTCGGGTCCGTGGTGTAGAGGCCGAGTCGGGCAAGCCGGATGGCCCGTGCCATGTGGGCATGATCGGCGGCGTTCATTTGGGCCTTGGCTCCAGGTCGGCCAGCAGGTCGAGCTGCTGGCGCTTGGCCTCGGGGGTGGGCTGGCGCTCCAGACGCTCGATCTCCTCCCGGAAGGCCGCCACATCCTCGAACTTGCGGTAGACGCTCGCGAAGCGGACATAGGCCACCTGATCCAGCCCCCGCAGCTCATCCATCACCAGCTCGCCGAGGCGCCGGGAGGGCACCTCGGACTCCCCGCTCTGCATGAGCTTGCGCTGGATATGGGCCAGGGCGGCGTCCACCTGCTCGGTGCTCACGGGGCGTTTCTCCAGGGCCCGCATCATGCCGTTGCGCAGCTTTCTCCCGTCGAAGGGCACCCGGCTGCCATCCCGCTTGACGATCC
>JBLMWY010000026.1:0-3061 GCA_050257475.1 Bdellovibrio bacteriovorus | reverse complement strand
GATCGGGCCCAGGATCAGGATCAGCCAGGGCTTGATGTCGTTGACGTAGTACAACGCGTAGTCGATGAATCCGTGGCTGAAGCTGTACCCCAGGCGGGCGCCAAGCAGGTAGGTAATGAGGTAGGCGAAGCCAACCAGCACCGCATGGACCACGTAGAGCACCGGGGCGACGAACAGAAAGGCGAACTCCAGTGGCTCGGTGATGCCGGTAAGGAAGGCCGTCAGGGCCGCAGAGCCCATGATGCCGGCTACCCGTGCCTTGTTCTCCGGTTTGGCGGTCTGGTAGATGGCGAAGGCCGCGGCCGGCAGGCCGAACATCTTGAAGACGAAACCGCCGCCCAGGATCGCCGCCTCGTAGTCGCCCGCGAAGTAGCGGCTGAGCACCCCGTGCACGGCCTGACCGGTCTTGGGGTCGATGTAGGTGCCGACCTCGAAGAAGAAGGGCACGTTCCAGATGTGGTGCAGACCGAAGGGCAGCAGCATGCGCTCCACCAGGCCGTAGATGGTCACGGCCGCCGCCGGGTTGCCGTAGGCCGCCCAGTCGCCGAAGTCCCGGATGGCCGCGCCGATGGGGGGCCAGACCACCGCGAGCACCGCCGCGAGCGCGATGGCGGCGAAGGCCACCGCGATGGGCACGAAACGCTTGCCGGCGAAGAAACCCAGATAGGGCGGGAGGGAAATCCGGTAATAGCGGTTGAACAGGAAGGCCGCGATCATCCCGATCAGGATGCCGCCGAAGACACCGGTGTCGATGGACTCGATCCCCAGGATCTTCTTGATCTCCGCCCGGCTCCGGGCCGCCGGGAAGGGCAGCATCCGACCCTCGCCCGCGTCATAGAGGGCGATGGCCCCCTCCTCACCCTCGCCGGCCTGGAGGACGAAGGGGATGCTGACCCCGTCGCAGGTCAAGGCATTACCCTGGATCTCGGCGGCCCTCATCCGTTCCAGGGTCCGGCCATCCTTGTCCAGGCAGACGAAGCGCTCCCGCGCCTGGTCGTACTCCACATGGACCGCCTTGCCCCCGTCCCCCCGAAGCTCGAGTGGTTGGGCCGGCGCCATCCAGCCGATGAAGATGAGCCCGATGACCCCAAGCGCCGCGAGCAGCACGAAATAGCCGACGGTGGCCGCCATGGCCGCCACCCCGTCGTTCTTGGTGAAGCCGAGCACCACGCCGATGGCGAAGATGAGCGGGAGGATGATGAAGATCGACTCCCCCGAGGCGGACATGATGCGCCCGATCTCGACCCACCAGGGGTTGCTGGCCTCCCGGGCGATGGAGGCGCCCACCCCCAGCAGAATGCCCGCCACCGGCAGCACGGAGACCGGCAGCATCAGGGCCTTGCCGATCTTCTGCAGGCCGCCGAAGGCACTACCCCAAACGGATTGAAGACTCATGGATCTAGCCTCCTGTGGCGGCTCAATAGTCGAGGGGGACCAGGGCGCGCACCGCCGCGGCGGTGTCCTGGGCCAGTGCTTGTTGCGCCAGGGCCTGGCAGTCGACCAGGGAGCGGGCGCGGATCTCGGCCTTCACCGCCGGGATGGCGGGCACGCTGCAGGAGAGCTCCGCGACCCCGAGCCCCACCAGGATGGGCACCGCCTGGGGATCGCTCGCGAGCCCGCCGCAGATGCCCACCCACTTGCCCTCGGCCGCCGCCCCCTCCACCGTCTGAGCGATGAGCCGCAGCACCGCCGGATTCATGGCGTCCGCCTTGGCCGCCAGCTTGGGGTGTCCCCGATCCATGGCGAGGGTGTACTGGGTGAGGTCGTTGGTGCCGATGGAGAAGAAGGCCACCTCCCGGGCGAACTGACGGGCCAGGATGGCGGTGGACGGCACCTCCACCATGATCCCGAGCTCCACCGGGTCGGCCTCCGGGACCTTGGCCCGCTCCTCCTCCACCAGCCCCTTCACGGAGCGGATCTCGTCCAGGGTGGCGATCATGGGGAACATCATCCGCATCCGGTTGCCCTTGCTCGCCCGCAGGATGGCCCGGACCTGGGTGCGCAGGATCTCGGGCCGGTCTAGCCCGATCCGCACCCCGCGGACGCCCAGGAAGGGGTTCTCCTCCCGGGGCATGGGCAGGTAGGCCAGGGGCTTATCGCCCCCGACGTCCAGGGTGCGGATGATCAGGGGCTTGCCCTTCAGAACGCCGGCGATGTCGGCGTAGATCGCCGCCTGCTCGTCCTCGCTGGGGGCGGAGGTGCGCTCCAGGTACAGGAACTCCGAGCGCAGGAGGCCGACCCCCTCGGCCCCAAGACGCATCCCCTTCTCCGCATCCTCCAGGCCGCCGATGTTGGCGACGACCTCCACCCGATGGCCGTCGGTGGTGATGGCGGGCTCCTGGGCCGCGGCCAGGTCCGCCGCCCGCTTCTCGGCCAGCCGCTGCTTGGCGGTCAGGATGCGCTGCATCTCGGCGGGATCCGGGTTGATTCGGAGCTGGCCCTTGCTGCCGTCCAGGATCACGTCCGCCCCGTCGGCGATCTCCAGGGCCCGGGGCTCGATCCCCGCCACCGCCGGGATGTCCAGGGAGCGGGCCAGGATGGCCACGTGGGAGGTGGCCCCGCCGCCCACGGTGGCGAATCCCAGCACCTCGGCGGGATTGAGCTTGGCGGTGTCCGAAGGGGTGAGCTCCTCGGCGATCAGGACGGACCCGGGGGGGATCTTCGGCTCCTCCACCGGCGTTCCGGTGAGGATGCCGAGGATGCGCCGGCCCACGTCCCGCAGGTCGGCGGCCCGCCCCGCCATCACGACGTTCTTGAGCTTAGAGAGGCGCTCCGCGTGGGTGCCGTAGGCCTGCTGCCAGGCGAAGGCCGCGCCCTTGCCCTTGGCGATGGCGCTCTCGGCGATGTCGAGCAGGTCCGGGTCCTCAAGGAGCTCCTGATGGGCGGCAAAGATGGCCGCCTTCTTGGCGTCGGCTCGCGCCTTGAGCTCGGCCTGGAGCTGCTCCAGCTCGTTCTTGGCCCGTTCGATGGCGTCCTCGAGCTTGCGCCGCTCCTTACGGGGGTCCTCGTCGCCCAGCTCCGGGACCCGGATCTCCTCCCGGCGCATCTGGTAGACCTTGCC
>JBLMWY010000025.1:0-12829 GCA_050257475.1 Bdellovibrio bacteriovorus | reverse complement strand
ATGGCGAAGAGCCGGTCCGCGTTCTCCCCCTCCCACAGGATGTCCGGGGTGATGTTGTAGGTCGGGATGGGGAAGGTGAAGATGCGGCCCTTGGCATCCCCCTGGCTCATCACCTCGATATAGGCCCGGTTGATCAGGTCCATCTCCGCCTGGAGGTCGCCATAGGTGAAGGGCTGCTCCTCCCCTGCGATGACCGGCACCTGCTCCCGCAGGTCCTCAGGGCACACCCAGTCGAAGGTGAGGTTGGTGAAGGGCGTCTGGGTGCCCCAGCGGGACGGCACGTTGAGGTTATAGATCAACTCCTGGATGTACTGGCGCACCTGCGCGTAGGAGAGCCCGTCCTTACGCACGAAGGGGGCCATGTAGGTGTCGAAGCTGGAGAAGGCCTGGGCCCCGGCCCACTCGTTCTGCAGGGTCCCGAGGAAGTTGACGATCTGCCCCACCGCGGAGGACAGGTGCCGGGGCGGTCCCGCCTCGACACGCCCCGGCACCCCGTTCAGGCCCTCGGCCAGGAAGGTGCGGAGCGACCAGCCCGCGCAGTAGCCCGAGAGCATATCCAGGTCGTGGATATGGATATCGCCCTCCCGGTGGGCCTGACCGACCTCGGGCGGGTAGACGTGGGACAGCCAGTAGTTGGCGATCATCTTGCCGGAGGTGTTGAGAATCAGCCCCCCCAGCGAATAGCCCTGGTTGGCGTTGGCCGCCACCCGCCAGTCCGAGCGGTCTAGGTACTCGTCGATGGAGGCGGCCACGTCCACCAGGGTGCGGCGCTCGTCGCGCAGACGGGAATGCTGCTCCCGGTAGACGATGTAGGAGCGGGCGGTCTCGAAGTGGTTGGCGGCGATCAGGGTCTGCTCCACCACATCCTGGATGCCCTCCACATCCGGCAGACGCCCGTCACCATAGCGGTGGGCCAGGACCTTGACCACCTGGGCGGTGAGCAGACCCGCCTCCAGCTCCCCGAATTCCCCGCTCGCCCGGCCCGCCCTGAGGATGGCGGACTGGATCCGCCCGGCATCGAAGGGCACCTCTCGGCCATCACGCGTCCGGATACGCGTGGGCAGGGTGGCGAGGTTGTTGAGCGCTGTGCCCATGGGGCGGTCTCCCGGAAAATCCCTAGATGTTGTGCCGCCTAGTATAGGAGACCCAATATCTTGAGCCTTGACGGAGATCAAAGGTCTGAAACGGGGCGCCGAATGCCCTCCGGGTCGGCCTGGGCCTGGCCCATTCGGAGCGGATCTGGAACAACCCTAGAACAAGAGGGCCCCCGCGCCGGCAGGCACGGAGGCCCTTGGAGACACCCTGGGCGAAGGAGATTCAGCAGTTGCGGCAGACCTCATGGGCGAACTGCTCCAGCCTGCGGGTATCGGCGGCAAACAGACGGATACCTTCGGCGAGCTTCTCGGTCGCCATGGCATCCTCGTTCAGCTCCCAGCGGAAGGTCCGTTGGTCGTAGCTGACCTTGGGGATGTCCATGCCGAGAGCCTTCTCCGGATCCAGCTTCCGGGTGACCTCGCCCTCGCTGGCGGCCAGCTCCCCGAGCAGGGCGGGGGAGATGGTCAGTAGATCGCAACCGGCGAGCTCTAGGATCTCCTCGGCATTGCGGAAACTCGCCCCCATGACCACCGTCTGGTAGCCATGGCGCTTGAAGTAGTTGTAGATGCGCGTGACCGAGAGGACGCCCGGATCCTCGTCCGCTGGGTAGCCGGCGAGATTCTGGGCATTCTTGTACCAGTCCAGGATGCGTCCCACGAAGGGGGAGATTAGGGTCGCCCCGGCCTCGGCGGCCGCCACCGCCTGGGGGAAGCTGAACAACAGGGTGAGGTTGCAGTGGAGCCCACGGGCCTCGAGGCGCTCTGCGGCCCGCACGCCCTCCCAAGTGGAGGCGATCTTGAAGAGGACCTGGGCGCGGGGATCGACCCCCTCATCCTCGTAGAGGGCCGCGAGGCCCTCGGCGCGCCGGATGGTCGCATCCGGATCGAAGGAAAGCCGGGCATCGATCTCAGTGGATACCCGGCCCGGGACTATTTTCAGGATCTCGGTCCCAAAGTTCACCGCCAGCTTATCCATGGTCCACTGGGCCTGGGCCTGAGCGTCCCCTGCCCCCCGCTTACTGCCGAAGATAACGGCGTCCTCCACCAGCTCGCGGTACTGGGGCATCTGGGCCGCCTTGTAGATCAGGGAGGGGTTGGTGGTCGCGTCCTGGGGCTTGTACTCGGCGATGGCCTCGAAGTCGCCCGTGTCGGCGACCACCTTGGTCATGGCCTTGAGTTGGTCGAGCTTGCTCATAGCGATGCAACCTGTGGCTCGGAAACGGGGGTTATGCAACCTTAACGGAACCCGATGAAGGATTCGACGGCTCTTCGGGACGGGTGTTCAACCCGATGACACCCCCTGACCCGCCGGCCAGGCCGCATGGCCCCCAAACGACGGGCTCGTCCTGCATCGAAGTACGCTATCATTCGACCATGAATCTTCGTGACCTCAAATACATCGTCGCCGTCGCCGAGACCCGTCATTTCGGACGTGCCGCCGCCCGCTGTTTCGTCAGCCAACCCACGCTCAGCGGTCAGATCAAGAAGCTGGAGGATGAGCTAGGAGTCGTCGTCTTCGAGCGCACCAACAGATCGGTGGAGATCACCCCGGTCGGCGAATCGATCCTGGGCCACGCTCGGCTGGCCCTGGAGCAGGCCAGCGCCATCGAGCAGGTCGCTCGCGCCCATCAAGACCCCATGGCGGGCCCCCTGCGGATCGGCGCCATCCCAACCCTAAGCCCCTATCTGATGCCGCTGGTCCTTGTGCCCCTGAAGCACAAGCATCCCAAGCTGACGCTGGTCCTCTCGGAGGAGCTCACCGATGCGCTGCTCGCCAGGCTGCACCGCCACGAGCTCGACTGCGCCCTGCTGGCAACCCCGACGGATGAGCCGGAGTTGGAGGCCCTGCCCCTGTTCGACGAGCCCTTCTGGCTTGCCCACCCGCGCGATCACCGTCTTTACGAGCAGGACTCCATCACCGCCGATGACCTGGAGTCCATCGACCTGCTCCTGCTCGCCGATGGCCACTGCCTGACCCATCAGGTGATGGACCTTTGCCACCTCGCGGAGCGCCCCGCCCAGGGCGACATGGCGGATCTGCGGGCGGCCAGCCTGGAGACCCTGCTGCAACTGGTCGGCGCTGGCTTCGGCTGCACCCTGGTGCCGGCGCTGGCCGTTCGGGGCAGTTGGATGACCGGCAGCGGGGTCGTCGCCCGCCCCCTGGCGCTGCCCAATGCCTACCGGCGCATCTCCCTGGTCTATCGACGCAGCTTTCCTCGCCCCGCCGCGATCGAGGCCTTGGCCGCCGTGATCCGCGAGCATCTGCCCAACACGGTCAAGCCCTTGCCTCTCGCTTGAGCCGCCACCGGGAGCGCCAGCCCGTCATCCGCCCTGACCATGAGCGTCAGATGGATAGATCGCGCGTGACGATCGGACACCCAGCGCCACCCCGATGCGCCGCGTCCGTTTGTCGCTAAAAAATGACAGCCCGACTGAAAGCCGTGACAAAAATCCAGCTTAAGCTATTCTTTCCATTGCAAGAAGCCGGGCGGGCAGCGCGACGAGCGGTAGTAAAAACGCGACAAAGCGACAGTCAACAAGGACTTCAAACCGACGGCGCGGTTCTTGCGTCGCTGAGATCGAAGGGGGCCAACCGGGCGAGGGACGCCAGAATCCGAGGATGCAGACATGACGATCAATCAATCCCAAGCCTTGTGGGAGCTCTGCCGCCAAGGGTTGCCGCTGGCGGCCGACGAGGCCGCCGAGCACTGGGACAAGGGACAACCCTTCGAGCTGGAGCATGGCATCCACCTCGCGCGCTACCTCGAGGCCCTGCTTCGGCAGTGCAACTGGGAGGTCGAGCGGACGGCGCGTGCCGCTTGATCCACGCCGCCCACCCCGCGACCTCGATGTCCTCCGCCCTGGTCTGATGCGCCAGGGCTATCTCCTGATCGAAACCCATCCCAACGTCCCTGGACGGATCCGGCTCAGCACAAGCGACCGGCTCCCCGGCGCACCCCAGGATTTGGCTGCGAGCGAGCCTCCGGCGCGGCCGCAGACCCGTTACGTGGCGCTGTTCACCGATCTCGCGGTGGCCTCCATGCACGCCCATTCCGCCCTGCGGCGCGACCTCGTCGATATCGACAGCCGCCTGTACCGTACCGATCCGGTGAAAGCGGTCGCTGCCTTGGAGTCCATCGCCCTGAGCCACCGGCGGATTTACCTGGACCCCGAGCTGGCGGCAGACCCGCGACTGGACGCCGAGATCGCCCGACGCCGGGCGAGACAGCGCCGCCGGGACCAGGTCTGGAACGGGATCGGCATCCTCGCCGTCCTGCTCCTCTTGCTCAAGCTCCTACTTGGGATCTGAGGCCGGGGCGCGCCTCAGGCGGCATCGGGCCCGAGGTGCACGGCGAGCCAGACGCAGGGCGGATCCGCGGAGGTGAGCAGGACCCGATGGGGGGTCCGGGCCGGAATCAGCAGCGAGTCGCCGGCACGCAGGTCCAGCTCCTCACCCGCACGCCAGAGCCTGGCCGCCCCTTGCAGCAGCAGGACCCACTCGTCCTGGGGCTGGTCGTAGAGGACCGGCTCGGGGTGGTCGCTGCTTACGATGCGCTCGATGCGCACCGATCCGCGACGCAAGAGGTCCTCAAAGACCTCCCCAACGGCGGGCCGCGGAAGATCGGCCAAGAGATTCTTCGGCGTCTGGGACATTGGGGACTCGACCTGTGATCAGGGCTGGTTGAAGGGGACTTTCGGGCGGATTGGCCTCCGGGATCCCCTCTCCCCTAAAGCAGGACACGCTCGATGCCGCCGGCCTGAAGCTGCGCGATAAAGCGTTGCTGCCAACCCTCGCCAAGCATCCGGTGGGCCAGCTCCACCACGATGTAATCGGTCTTGAGGCCGGTGTCGTCCGTGTACTTGGCGAGCCCTTGCTGGCAGGCGGGACAGGCGGTGAGCAGCTTGACCCCTCCGTCCTGGACCTGCTCCCGGCCAGTCAGCACCCGGATACCACTGATCAGGTCCTCCTGCTTGCGGAATCGAAGCTGGTTGGCAATGTCCGGCCGGGCGGTGCCCAGGGTCCCCGCCTCTCCGCAGCAACGGTCCGAGAGCCGCACCTCCTGCCCAATGAGACTGGAGGCAACCCTCAAGGGGGCATAGGTCTTCATGGGGCTGTGACAGGGGTCATGATAGAGATACTGAACCCCCTGGATCCCCTTCAGGCTCACACCCTTTTCCATCAGCCACTCGTGGATGTCGAGCAGCCGGCAGCCGGGAAAGATCCCTTCGAACGCGTACTTCAGAAGCTGATCCATGCAGGTCCCACAGGACACCACGACCGTACGGATATCCATGTAATTCAGCGTGTTGGCAACGCGATGGAAGAGCACCCGATTATCCATGGTGATACGCCGCGCGCGCTCCTCGAGGCCCGCGGCCCGCTGAGGATAGCCGCAGCATAGGTATCCGGGAGGCAGCACCGTCTGGGCACCGTGCCGGTAGAGCATCGCCAGGGTCGCGAGCCCCACATCGGAGAACAGCCGCTCGGATCCGCAACCGGGGAAATAGAAGACCGCCTCGGCCTCCTCGGGGGCAATCTTCGGATCCCGCAGAATGGGCACCTGGGTGCGATCCTCCAGCCTCAGCACCTGGCGAAAGGTCTGCGCGGGCAGCTCCACCCGGATGGGTCGGCTCACCAGGTCCACCACTTGACGGCTCAGGGCGGGCCGGCCGGTGGTCGCGGCGGGCCGGGCCGCGCGCCGGCTGGTGAGCCCCAGGGCGCGGGCGGCCGCGTGGGCCAGGTTCAGAGCGGCGAAGCCCCACTGGGCCAGGCCGAGACGCAAATAGCGGATGGTGCGGGGGTTGACCGTGTTCAGGAACTGCATGGCCGCCCAGGCACCGGGGCTGAAGCGCTTCTGGCCCCGGTCCGCGAGGATTCGACGCATCCGCACGGTCACCTCGCCGAAGTCGATATCGACCGGACAGGGGGTCAGACACTTGTGGCAGATGGTGCAGTGATCCGCGACGTCGTTCATCTCCTCCACGTGGCGGAGCGACAGTCCGCGCCTGGTCTGCTCCTCGTAGAGGAAGGCCTCGACGATGAGCCCAGTGGCCAGGATCTTGTTACGCGGCGAGTAGAGCAGGTTCGCCCTGGGTACATGGGTCATGCACTTGGGCTTGCACTTGCCGCAGCGCAGACAGTGCTTGATGTCATCGTTGAGGGCGCCGAGCTCCGTCTCCTCCAGGATGATGGCCTCCTGCTGCACCAGCCGCAGGGAGGGTGTGTAGGCGCCCCCGAGGTCCGAGCCGGGCATGAGCTTGCCCGGATTGAAGCGCTGCTCGGGATCCACCCGCTCCTTGTAGGCCACGAAGTCGGCCAGCCGCTCGGCCTCCAGATACTGGAGCTTGGTCAAGCCGATCCCGTGCTCCCCCGAGATGACCCCGCCGAGTGACTGGGCCAGGGCCATGATCCTGTCCACCACTCGCTCCGCCTCCTGGAGCATGGCGTAGTCCGCGGAGTGGACCGGGATATTGGTGTGGACATTGCCATCGCCCGCGTGCATGTGCAGGGCGACGAAGATACGCGAGTCACGGGCCCGTGCATGGATCTCCGCGAGCCGGGCACGCACACCCGCGAGCCCCTGGCCGGCGAAGATCTCGCACAGGCGCTCGCCCACCTCCCGCGTATAGGACTGACGCAAATCCCGGCGCAGCATCAAGGCGAGCAGGGTGTCCCCGGGGCGCACCCGCGCCCCCTCGGCCTCCCCGAGGAGGTCCAGATGGTCGCCGGCCGGCGCGTCCAGGTGCGCGAGGATGCGCTGCCAGCGGGAGCGCGCCCGGGCCACCAGGTCCCGGGCGGCCTCCAGCTTCGCAGCGAGAATAGCGGCCTCCTCTTCGGAGTCCTCGTCCCCCGGCTGCCTGGCCTCCGGGAGGTCCCCGGCCAGGTGGTCGAGGACGGCGGCCATGATGGCATCCTTGTTCCGAATGGACTGCTCGATGTTGATCCGCTCGATGCCGCGGCTGTAGTCCGCCAGACGCGGCAGCGGGATCACCACGTCCTCGTTGATCTTGAAGGCGTTGGTATGGCGGGAGATGGCTGCCGTACGGGCCCGATCCAGCCAGAAACGCCGGCGAGCCTCGGGGCTGGCCGCGACGAAGCCCTCGCCGTTGCGCCGCTGGGCCAGCTCCACCACCCGTTGGGCGGCCGCCTCCACCGCGGACTCGTCATCGCTCACCAGGTCCGCCAGCAGGACCATCTTGGGCAGCTCCCGGCGGCTCGACTTGGTGGCATAGCCGACGGCCCGGACATAGCGCTCGTCCAGATGCTCCAGGCCGGCGATCTGCACCCCATCGAGCCCGTCCACATAGTCCTTGATCTCGACGATGGCCGGCACGGCGAGGTCCAGGTCGGTGCCGAAGAGCTCCAGACACAGGGTCCGACCATGGGTCGGCATCCGGTGCAGGATGAACCGGGCGGAGGTGATGACGCCGTCGCAGCCCTCCTTCTGGACCCCAGGCAGCCCGGAGAGGAACTTGTCGGTCACGTCCTTGCCCAGCCCAGCCTTGCGGAAGGCGCTGCCCGCCATGGTCAGGACCTCGGGCTCGCCCTTGGGCGTGGTCCCGTCCGGCGCGAAGCGGCTGACGCGGAAGCGCACCCTTTGCTGGTCGTGGATCTTCCCCAGGTTGTGATCCAGACGCTCCACCTGCAGCCAGGTCGCATCCGGCGTCACCATGCGCCAGGCGGCCAGGTTATCCAGGGCGGTCCCCCAGAGCACCGCCTTCTTGCCGCCGGCGTTCATGGCCACGTTGCCGCCGATACAGGAGGCATCCTGGGAGGTGGGGTCCACCGCGAAGGCCAGCCCGTTGGCCTCGGCGAGGTCGGAGACCCGGCGGGTCACAACGCCGGCCCCGCACTCAACCGTCGGGACCAACCCCTCCACCCCGGGCAGGGCGCGGTGCTCGATGCCGGACAGCGACTCCAGCTTCTCGGTGTTGAGGACGGCCGTCAGGGGCCTCAAGGGGACCGCCGATCCGGTGTAGCCGGTTCCACCCCCCCGGGGGATGAGGCTCAGGCCGCAGTCGATGCAGGCGCGCACGATCGGGGCCACCTCTGCCTCGGTGTCCGGAGAGATAACCACGAAGGGCAGCTCCACCCGCCAGTCGGTGGCATCGGTGGCATGGGAGACCCGGGCGAGCCCGCCGAAGTCGATGTTGTCCCGCCGGGTGATGCCAGACAGGGCCCGGCGCAGGCGCTCCCGAGCCTGACCCTCGGTCTCGAACCAGTCCTCGAAGCGCCTGACCGCGACGCGGGCCGCGGTCAGCAGCCGAGCGGCCTTGGCGTTGTCGTTCAGGCGCAGCTCGAACTGGTCGAGCCGATGATCCAGGGCGGCCAGCAGCAGGCGGCGGCGCCCCAGGTTCTCCAGCAGGTCATCCTGCAGGTAGGGGTTGCGGGTGACCACCCACATGTCCCCCAGCACCTCAAACAGCATGCGCGCGGAGCGTCCGGTGCGGCGGCTGCCCCGCAGCTCTTCGATCAGGGACCAGCTTTCGGTCCCCAGGAAGCGGATCACGATCTCCCGATCCGAGAAGCTCGTGTAGTTGTATGGGATCTCGCGGATGCGAGCCTGGGCGTCACTCATAAGACCGGCCGCTGGCGGTGCCGTTTTGCACTGCACAAAATGGTACCGCACTCCGGGCCCGGCTTAGATGTTCAATCCGCATGGATGGGGTCGACCCTCGGCGGCTAGGGGCGGGACCGTCCGCTCTGGCGCCTATGCGTCCTCGGCCCCGGGCTTGGATGCGCCGATTCCGGGGGCTAGACTGGGTCAGACGACCTGAGACCCCGATCCAAGGCCCAACCCAAAGGAGAATCGCCCATGAGCCTTCTATCCCGGACTCCTGCCCTTGCGCTCCTCGCCCTGTCACTCGCCGGTGGCGCCGTTCAGGCCGGAAAGATCGAGGATGCCGTCGACTACCGCCAAGGGGTGATGAACATCTTCTCGTGGAACGCGGGCCATATGGCCGCCATGGCGAAGGGTGAGATACCGTTTGACGCGGCCGCCTTTCAGGGCTACGCCGCGGACCTCGCCGCCACGGCGGCCCTTAACATCCTGCCGGGCTTCCCCGAGGAATCAATCACCGACGACAGCGACGCCAAGGACGAGATCTGGCTCAATTGGTCAGACTTCGAGGCCAAGCTCCAGGACCTGCGCAGGGAGTCGGCCAAGCTGAAAGAGCTGGCCGCCAGCGGCGACGAGGCCGCCATCAAGGCCCAACTCGACGCCACCCGCCGCACCTGCAAGGCCTGTCACGACGACTATAAGCAGTAGGGTCCGCTGTCCGTGCAGCCGGTTCACGGGGTCTTCCTGGACCTCGCCAGCGTCGATCGAGGAGACCTGGATCTCAGCCGGTTGCGCGGTGCCTGCCAAGGCTGGGCGCTCCATCCCGCGACGGCCCCGGACCAGACCCGGGAGCGCCTCGCGGGCGCCCAGGTGGTAGTGACCAATAAGGTGACGCTAGACGCGACCCTGCTGGAGGGCGCGCCGGCACTGAAGCTCGTCTGCGTGGCGGCCACCGGCACCAACAACCTGGACCTGGAGGCCGCCGCCAGGCTCGGCATCGGGGTGCGCAACGTGCGGGGCTATGCCACCGCCTCGGTGGTGCAGCATGTCCTTGCCCTGATCCTCAATCACTTCACCCGGCTCACGGACCAACAGGACGCGGTGCGTCGGGGGGACTGGTCCCGAAGCAGCCAGTTCTGCCTGCTCGATCACCCCATTGAAGAGGTGGCCGGACGCACCCTGGGCATCGTTGGCCTCGGAGAGCTTGGCGGGGCCGTCGCCCGCATGGCCCGCTGCCTCGGCATGGATGTCCTGGTCGCCCAGCGGCCAGGCGGCGACACGCGTCCCGGCCGTCTGCCCCTGGCGGAGCTGCTGCCCCGGGTTGACGTGCTCTCCCTGCACTGCCCCTTGACCCCCGAGACCCGTGGCCTCATCGGCGCGGCCGAGCTCGGGCTCCTGCGGTCGGGGGCGCTCTTGGTGAACACGGCCCGAGGCGGTATCGTCGACGAGGACGCCCTGGCATCGGCCCTGCGCGAGGGGCGGCTCGGCGGGGCCGCCCTGGACGTACTCTCGGAGGAGCCGCCGCCACCGGATCATCCCCTGCTCGCCCCGGACCTTCCCCGCCTCACGATCACGCCCCACGTGGCCTGGGCCAGTCGGGCGGCCCGCCAGCGGCTGCTGGACGCCGTCGCCGCCAACATCGAGGCCTATTTCCACACCCAAGCCCCCTGGACTGATCCCGTCTGAACGCGGCCTCAGTCCGCCTGGATCGGCGCCACCTTGAACACCTCCTCGAGGCTGGTCTGACCCTGGGAGACCTTGAGGGCGCCGCTGATCCTCAAGGGACGCAGGCCCTTCTGGTAGGCTAGACGGCGCAGGGGGTCCTCGTCGAACTCCGGCCGGATCAGGTCGCGTACCTCCTGATCGAGCGTCAGGATCTCGTAGAGCCCGACCCGCCCCTGATAGCCCGTGTTGCGGCACTCCAGACAGCCCCTGGGCTCGAACAACCGCTCCGGGGCGAACAGCGGCCAGGGGCTCACCAGGGCCTCCCAGAGGTCCGGGTCAGTGTCGGCGGGGGCCTTGCAATGGGGACACAGGGTACGCACCAGGCGCTGGGCCACCACCCCGATCACCGTGGCCTTGATGAGATAGTGCGGCACGCCGATGTCCAGGAGCCGGGTGATGGCCGAGGGGGCATCATTGGTGTGCAGGGTCGAGAGGACCAGGTGCCCAGTGAGTGACGCCTGGACCGCCATCTGCGCCGTCTCCAGGTCACGGATCTCGCCCACCATGATGATGTCCGGATCCTGGCGCATCAGGGTGCGGATACCGCTGGCGAAGTCGAGCCCGATGTTGTGCTGCACCTGCATCTGGTTGAAGGCGGGCTCCACCATCTCGATGGGCTCTTCCACGGTGCAGACATTGACCTCCGGGGTGGCCAGGGTCTTCAAGGTGGAGTAGAGGGTGGTGGTCTTGCCGGACCCGGTGGGTCCCGTCACCAGGATGATCCCGTGGGGCCGGCCCACCATCGCCTGCCAGCGCTCGGCCTCCTCCGCACCGAACCCCAGGTCCGCGAATCCACGCAACAGCACGTCGGGATTGAAGATGCGCATCACCAGCTTCTCGCCAAAGGCGGTGGGCATGGTGGAGAGTCGCATCTCCAGCTCCCGTCCGTCCTCGGAGCGGGTCTTGATGCGGCCGTCCTGAGGCCGGCGTTTCTCGGCCACGTCCATGCGCCCCAGGATCTTGATCCGACTGGTGATGGCGGCCATCACGGTGGCCGGCACCTGGTATACCGGGTGCAGGACCCCGTCGATGCGGAAGCGGATATTGCCGAGGTCGCGACGCGGCTCCAGATGGATGTCGCTGGAGCGCTGGTCGAAGGCGTATTGCAGCAGCCAGTCCACGATATGGACGACGTGGCTGTCATTGGCGTCGATCGGCCCGGCCCTGCCGAGCTCCACCAGGGCCTCCAGGTTGTTGAGCCCAAGCTGGCGCTCGCCGCCGCCCGAGGCCCCCTTGATGGAGCTGGAGACCCCGAAGAACTCACGCCGGTAGCGCTCGATGTCCCTGGGGTTGGCCACCACCCGCACGATCTCGCGCTTGATGATGCCGCCGAGCTCCTCGATCCAGCCGGTGAGATAGGGCTCCGAGGTGGCGAAGACCGCCCTCTCAGCGGTCAACGAGACCGGCAGGATGCGATTCCAGGCGGCATAGGCGGCCGTGACCAGGGTCCCGACGTTGGGGGCGTCGATCTTCAGGGGGTCGATGCGCAGGTACCCCAGGCCACTCTTCTTGGCGAGCCAATAGGTGAGCTCCTCCAGCGTGAGCACGCGCTTGGATGCGTCGCTGTGGTGCAGCTTGGCATCGGCGACGAGCTCCAGGGCGTGGCGCTCGGATCGCTCCCGAGGGCCAACGGTGCGCTCGAGTCTCTCGGCCGCTGCCTGCCCGATGAGGCCATCCGCCACCAGACCGGCCAACACCTCCTCCAGGGTCAGACGGCGGTCCGGCCGCGCCTCGGTTGATGTTGGCGTTGCTTTGGTCTCGGTCATGCTCGAATCCTAACAGCCAGTCCGCCGGGCGGTTCGCAGACTGGGGCACGGAATTGGCCCGCCGCACCCACTCGGTGCAAGCACCAGCCACCGAGGCCCAATCCGGGCCTCAATGGAGCCCCGGTCCGTCGCGGGTGGCCTCGCAATCTGCGAGGCTCGGGATGCATCGCGCAGCCGCTACCCAGTGAGACGGGGGCGCCTTTGGGAATTAGCGGGAGGACCCAGCCCGGCAGACGCCGCTCCTGGCCCGCTGGCGCGCCATTTGCGTGGGCAATATCAGCGACACCTCAGACAACGCCCGCCAGGAGAGCCACCATGTATGCCGATCAGCCCCAGTTGTTGGCCCAGCTCATCGAGTCGACCCAAGCCCCGATGGACCCGGAGCGGGCTCGCCGCCTGCGCGGCGTCCTAACACAAATGTCACTGCGTGACGAAAAGGTCCTGTTCGCGGTGACTCGGACGGGCGGGCCGATCCTAAGCGACCTCGACCCTGAGCCGAGACTTGGGGACCCGGCACCACGGCGCTCCCGTCGGTTCCACTGATTCGCAACCCCTGGGAGTCCCCCGCGGGGCCGGCCGCGGGCTATCCGCACCCGGCCCCTACTCCCAGCGAAACAGCCTGGCCGCCAGGGCCAGGAAGGCGAGGGCCAGGCCAAGCAGCAGCAGAATCTCCGGCACCACG